>JASEHN010000087.1 GCA_030018715.1 Thermodesulfobacteriota bacterium
CCTGTGAAAACAGGAATCCAGTAAAATGGTATAGTTCCCTGCTTGCGCAGGGACGGCGTCTGGACTCCTGCTTTCGCAGGAGTGACGGCTTTTCTGACTTTTTACGAGATCATCATTTTTTTGTTTTTTTTACCGACTTCCCCATCGGACGACTTAATCAATCGGGCGACCACTTGATCCTTCAGCCGGCGCATCGGCCAGGCAATGAGCAGGCCGATGCCTGCTCCTCCAATGACATCAAAAGGATAATGAATGCCAATGTAGATCCGCGAGTACCCCACAATGATGGCAATGCCAAAGAATAAAAGAGATAATTTTTTCACAGGTTGAGAGAGGAAAAAGGCCGCGGCGAAAATGTTCACGGCATGGGAAGAAGGGAAGGAATAGGAAGTATTGCAGTCCGTCAGCATGCGCACCCCATCGAGCACGTGACATGGCCGCACTCGTCCCAACCATTCCTTTAGCAAGCGGCTGGAAAACTGGTCCGTGATAGCCAAGGTGAGTCCGATAAAAATTAGAAAAACAATCCCCGCCTTTTTTTCTTTATAAAGCACCCAGACCGCCAGAACCAGAAGCACGTAAGAAAAATTCTTAAGGTCGGTCATGAAGGGCATAAACCAGTCCAGGAAATAATTATACCCTTGCCCGTTGATGAGGTGAAACAAAGCAATGTCCCAGGAACTCAAAAATGAGCTCATCAGAATCTCAGGCCCTCTGCAATTGAATCAGAGTAAAACGATTTCAGGCGGAAAAATAAGGGACTTTATTAAAGTCCAAACTAAAACCCCAGAAACATTCTATAAAAATATCTCCGACCTGTCTATCTTTTTTGACTGCGGAAAGGGGATGGCTTTCCAAAAACTTCTTGCAACTCATTGGATAAATCGATACGATAATTCACATGGAAAATAACGAAGCTTGGGGACGACTATCGTAAATAATTTATCCATGGTAAATTTCAACCACGCAAAAAAACGGGCGTCTATTTTTGCCTTTTATAGAATTTCATGAAAAATATACCGCCCGCAATAGGAGGAACCGCTTATGCTTATAATGAGAAGTGAGACCTTCGGCCTTTCATGTAAAAGATCTTTTTCCCTTTTTATTCTGGGATTTTTTTTACTTTGGATGGCTGCACCTTCTTTTGCCCAATCCCGGCCGAAGTTAAAAATCATCACTACCCTTTTCCCTCTGCAAGAATTCGCCAAAGCCATTGGCGGAGAATGGGTTCAGGTGGATTTGCTTCTTCCCCCTGGTGCGGAGCCGCATAACTGGGAACCCAAGCCGAGCGATGTTGCCAAAATCAACCGGGCGGACATCTTTATCTATTGCGGCCGGGATATGGAACCCTGGGTGGCTAATCTTTTGCAGGCCACCCAAAGCAATAATCTGCGCGTGCTGGAAGTTAGCCGGGGAATGACGTTGATGGAAGCTAAGGATCATTCCCACGGGACTAAACCTGCCTTAAGCCACGGGCACGGAAAAAAATTTGATCCTCATGTCTGGCTGGATTTTTCTCTGGCTATGAATATTGTGGATCGCATCGCCTCCGTAATTTCCGAGAAATATCCGGAAAATGCCACCCGATACCGGGCCAGCGCCGAAGATTACAAAGCCAAGCTGGATATTCTGGACCAAAAGTACCGGGCATCCTTGTCCAAATGCCGCCACCGCCAGATTATCCTGGGCGGGCATTCGGCCTTTGCCTACCTGGCCCAAAGGTACGGTCTTAAGCAAAATGCCCTCTATGGAGTAAGCCCCAACGCTGAACCGACACCGAAAAAATTGGCCGCGGTCATCCAGGCAGCCAGGAATCAGGGAGTACGGTTCATTTATTTTGAGCGGCTGGTCAACCCCAAACTGGCTCAGGTGCTTGCCAAAGAAGCGGGGATTAGCACCCTGGTTCTAAGCGACGGAGCGAATGTGACGAAGGAGCAATTAAAAAATAAAACTACTTTTTTGGACCTAATGGAAGCGAATCTGGAAAACCTGCGCCGGGGGTTAGAGTGTGAGCACTAATTCCTCTCTGATCCATGTCGATAATGTCTCTTTCAATTTCCATGGTCTAAAAGTGCTCCAGGATATATCCTTCTCGATTTCTCCCGGTGATTTTCTGGCATTGATCGGGCCCAATGGATCGGGCAAGACAACCTTGATCCGCATTATTCTCGGGATCCTCAAGCCATCTTCCGGGCGGATTGTCTTAATGGGTGAGGAAGTGCATCAATTCACCCAATGGCAACGCATCGGCTATGTCCCCCAGAAAGCCACCCTCTTAGATCCCTACTTTCCCGCCTCCGTGCGGGAAGTGGTGGCCATGGGCCTCATTTCCCTGAAACGGTTTCCGCGCCTGCTCACCCGGCAGGACGAGTCATCTATCGATAAAGCCCTGGACCGGGTCGGGCTAAAAGGCTTGAAAAGCCGGAGAATTGGGGAGCTTTCCGGCGGGCAGCAGCAGCGGGTATTTATCGCCCGGGCCATCGTCAATGGCCCGGACGTTCTTTTTCTGGACGAGCCCACAGCCGGCGTTGACGCAGATACTCAGGCCCGCTTCTACGACATGCTCGCCGAACTCAACCGCAAGGAGGGCCTGACCATTGTTCTGATCACCCACGACTTCGGGATCATCACCAAGCACGCCAACAAGGTTGCCTGCCTCAACCAGCGCCTTTTTTTCCACGGAACGCATGAGGAATTTTGCAGTTCCCAGGCCGTCCAGGACCTTCTCCGCGGCGAACACCATCTTGTCTGCCATCGACATTGAGCATAACTATGGAAAGTCTTCTGTCATACGCCTTCATGCAAAGAGCCCTGCTGGCCGGATTTTTGATTTCTATAACCTGCGCTATCCTGGGAGTATTTCTGGTGCTAAGGCGGGATGCCATGATCGGGCACGGTCTGGCCCACGTCACCTTCGGGGGGGTAGCCCTGGGCCTTTTTTTATACCTCACTCCGCTTCTGGTGGCTCTGGGAGTGGCGGTCTTCTCGGCTCTGGGTATCCTGAAACTGAAGGAACGGGCCGGACTTTACGGGGACACGGCCATTGGCATTATCAGCAGTCTGGGGATGGCCCTGGGAATCATCCTGGTTAGCCTGGCGGGCAGTTTCAATGTGGACCTGTTCGGTTATCTCTTTGGAAATATTCTGGCCATCGACCCGGAAGAAGTCTGGATGGCTCTTATACTGGCCCTGGTTGTGTTAATCACCATAGTCCTGTTCTACCAGGAATTCGTTTTTCTCACCTTTGACCCGGAATCGGCCAGAACCTCCGGGGTTCAGGTCAGGCGGCTGGATAAATTGATGGCTATACTGACGGCCGTAACAGTTGTTTTAGGGATGAAAGTTGTGGGCATCCTTCTGGTTTCCGCCTTACTGGTCATGCCGGCGGCGGCGGCCCTCCAGGTTGCCAGAAGTTTCAAAGAAGCCTTAATGATCTCGGCTTCAGTAGCCGGGATTTCGGCCATCGCCGGATTGGTCATCGCTTTCTACTTCGACTGGCCGGCCTCGGGAACGATTGTGGCGGTTTCAGGATTGTTCTTCCTCGTTCTTTTTCAGGCGCGCTCTTACCGCAAACCTGCCCAGGAAGAATTAAATGAAAGGGTGTAAAGGATTTTAGGGGTGGAGGGAAAGGAGAAACAATCAGCCATGAAAGAAAAGGGTTCCCTGACGGGCAATCCGTGCCAGGTGGAAATCGAAAACACGGAAAAATACCGCAGTCAACTTCCCCAGGTGGTCGAGGAGATCGTCGAAAGCTGCAAGCAAGAGCGCACCATCTCTCATTATGACACGATCATGATCCCTTCCAAGGAATCGGTGATCGAGATTCTTGAAGACCTTAAGGATATTCTTTTCCCCGGTTATTTCCGGCAGCAGGAAGTGAATGCCCATTCCCTGCCTTACCATATCGGCAACGTCGTCAATCGCCTCTTCGAAAAACTGGCCGCTCAAATCGCCCGGTCGATTCGCCACGAATGTCGCCGTCTCCAGAGCCCCTGCACGCAATGCTGGGATCGCGGGCAAAGGGAGGCTCTGGACTTTTTGAAGAAAATCCCCGCTCTGCGGAAAACTCTGGCCGGCGATGTACGGGCCGCCTATGATGGGGACCCGGCGGCCAAGAGCTTGGATGAGGTCATTTTCAGCTATCCGTGCATCCTGGCCATCATGATTTACCGGGTGGCTCACGAGCTGCACATTCAGGGGGTCCCTTTGCTGCCGCGCATCATGACCGAATACGCCCACGGAGCCACAGGGATCGACATGCATCCGGGAGCGAAGATCGGAAATAATTTCTTTATCGACCACGGCACAGGAGTGGTCATCGGCGAGACTACTGAAATCGGAGACCGGGTAAAAATTTACCAGGGAGTTACCTTAGGGGCGCTGAGTTTTCCCACGGATTTTCAGGGAAACCTGATTCGCGGCGTCAAACGCCATCCAACCATCGAAGACGACGTTACCCTTTATTCCAATGCCACGATCCTCGGCCCCACGGTAATCGGCGCCCGGTCAGTCATTGGAGGAAATGTCTGGATTACCCAGGAGGTCCCCCCGGATACGGTGGTAAACATTGAGCAGCCCCATCTGCACTATAAAGGGTGTAAGAATCTGCTCGATGCCCTGAAGTCCGATCCCTAGTCGAAAAAACCTTCTTGACTTTTTCAGATAATTTTCCATAATCCCTCAAGGAAAAGGAAATTTAATAGCGGACAATGAATGGAAGATACACCGAGGGAGGCAAATCATGGCCAGATTATTGAGGGCAGCCTGTATCTCCTTGGGGCTTATGTTATTCGGGCAGATTGGTCTGGCCTCTGACCTCCATGCTTTCTCCGTAGTCGAGACCAAAATTTTCCGCGAGGGCCCTTACGCCCTTAAACTGGAACTGCAGGTTTCGGGACGGGGCAGTTTGCAAAAGGAGCAGATCCAGATATCATCGCTCAAGGTGAAGATTAAGAACGAAAAGGCCAGCTCCGAGGTCTTAAAGGTAAAAACCATCAGGGCTTTCCAGGAACCACAGGTTTACAAAGACATCGAAACTAAGGGGTACTCCGTATCCCCCGGACAATGGGTGACAAAATTTTATCGCTTACCCAAGGGGAAAAAGCCTCTTCTTAGCGATCGCGGATTCATAGAGATTGCTTTTGATAATTTCACCGTCCAATTCCACCCGCGGGAGAGGAAATTTAAAGGGCCGTTTAAATGAAAGAATACGAATACAGGTTGCTCTCCCATTGAATCCGGGACGGGAAATATATCAAGCGAAGTGATAAAGAAAGGCATGTCGGAAGCGCCCAAAGGATTTTGGGGTGTCATAGAATTTATTTTGTGAAATATTTTCAAGGGGGAAATCAATGGAAAGAGGAAAAGTTGCTGAGGGCAAAACCGTTCCTGAGATGTTTGCGTCCCGAGTCCAGTTATCGGGCGACAAGATAGCCCTCCGTTACAAGAAATTAGGCATTTGGCACGATGTAACCTGGAAGCAATATCACCAGAAGGCAAAAGCCGTTTGCCTGTCCCTGGTTGCCCTGGGACTGAAGCATGGAGAGTGCGTCTCGGTTATCGGAGAAAATTGTCCGGAATGGGTGTACATCGACCTGGGGATAATGCATGCCGGGGGCACAACCGTGGGAGTATATGCCACCAATAGCTGGGAGCAATGCCAGTATGTCGTGGATCATTCGGAGTCCCGCTTCTACTTCGTCGAAAACGAAGAGCAGCTGGATAAAGCCCTGCGTTTCCGCGATAAAGCTCCCCGCCTGGAAAAGATCATCGTCTGGGATCTCAAAGGGTTAAAGCAATTCCGGGACCCCATGGTGATGAGTTTCGACGATTTTTTGGCCAGGGGAGAGGCGCTGGATAAGCAGGACCCCACCCTGTTTGAAAAGCGGTGGTCCCAGGTTAAGCCGGATGACCTGGCCCGTCTGATTTACACATCGGGGACCACCGGCCCTCCCAAAGGAGCCATGCTCAGCCACGGGAACATTACCTGGATGTCCCAGGCCATGTATGAGGGCAATCCGGTCGAGGATCAGGATGAATTCCTTTCTTTCCTGCCGCTCTGCCACATCTTCGAACAGCTCTTTACCATCTTCATGAACATTAAATACGGCGCTATAGTAAATTTCATCGAGAACACGGACACGGTTATTGACAACATGCGGGAAGTTTCTCCGACCGTTGCCTACGGCGTTCCCCGGATTTGGGAAAAGTACTATTCCGGAATAATGATCCGGATGGCCGATGCTACCTGGCTCAAACGTCTGATTTTCCAGCTCAGCCTGGGGGTCGGGAAAAAATACGCCTTCCTTAAAACCAGCCGCCAGCCTATCTCGCTCTGGTTGCGCCTGGCCTATAGCCTGGCCTACCTGGCCACTTTCCGCAAGCTGAAAGAACGTCTGGGGTTTGACCGGGTGCGTTTGGCCTTCTCCGGAGCCGCTCCTATTTCCCCTGATGTGCTGCGGTTCTTCCAGGGCATCGGCATACCTCTCATAGAAGGTTACGGCATGACCGAGGGTACAGGCGTTACCTGCGCCAACCAGGGCGACCGGGTAAAGATCGGAACCGTCGGGCAGCCCCTGCCGGGAGTAGAGGTGAAAATTGATGAAGACGGAGAGATCTGTTTCCGGGGAGGCAATGTCTTTAAGGGCTATTTCAAAAATCCCCAGGCCACTGCCGAAGTGCTTAAGGACGGGTGGATGCATTCCGGAGATGTAGGGGAATGCGACCCGGAAGGTTTCGTGAAGATCACCGACCGAAAAAAAGATCTAATTATTACTGCGGGCGGTAAAAACATTGCCCCGCAAAATATCGAGAACCAGCTCAAGTTCAGCTCTTACATCAACGATGCCGTAGTCATCGGCGACCGGCGCAAGTACCTCGTGGCCATCATCGTCATCGACGAGGATAATGTGGTTAAATTCGCCCAGGACAACAAAATCCAGTACACCACATACGCCACCCTGACCCAGCATCCCGAAGTCACCAAGCTGATCCAGAAAGAAGTCGATGCGGTGAATAAAACCCTGGCCAACGTCGAGACAGTCAAGAAATTCACGATTCTTCCCAAGAAGCTATACGAGGAAGACGGCGAAGTGACTCCGACCATGAAGGTCAAACGCAAGTACATCAACGAGGCCTTTAAAGACCTGGTCGAAGCCATGTATAAAGGCGGAGATTAAAGGATAACGGCTTTACTTAATGCCCGTATAGAGCACAGCCAGGATCTTGGCAGGTTTATTTCCGGCGCACTTAACCAGGTGGGGGCAACTGGAGTCATAGTAAACCGCATCCCCGGGCCGCAGAACCTCCATCTGGTCCCCTACCTGGGCTTTCATTTCCCCCTCCAGGACGAAAATGAATTCCTGCCCGTCGTGAGTGGAAAGTTCCTTCATTTCACTGGGCACCATAGTGATGAGAAAAGGCTCCATGAAACGGTTGGCTTTCTCCGGAGCCAGAGATTCATAAGCGTAGCCATACTGTTCACTGCGCGCCTTGCCGTAACGGGAGACAGCCGGCCGGCTCTCGGCGCGAACAACAGTCATCGGCTTCTCCACTCCGGGGGAGATGAAATAACCCATCTTCATCTCCACGGCTTTTCCCAATTTAATCAGCTCACCCAGAGGAGGAATCGTCTCATTGGCCTCCACCTTCTTAAGGGCGGCAACGCTGATCCCGGTTCGGCTGCTTAAGTCTTTGAGGGTCAGGCCGCGCATCTCCCGGGCTTTGCGGATGCGGTCTCCCAGATATTCCTTCTCCTTAGGAGAAACTCCCGCGGGCACTCCCATTTTCAGGTGGGCGGAATCCGTGAGGAGGTCGTAAGTCTCCTCGTGCCGTTTCCTGGTTTCTTTTACCCGGGGCGAAGCCTTCGCGGGTTTTCTTTCTCTGGTCTTTTTCATCTTTTTCTCCTTATCCTTTTCTTCCCGCTAAATCGCTCTGCCGGCCACACCGATGCTCCGGGCGATGACTATCCGTTGAATCTCCGATGTCCCTTCCCCTATTTCCAGGAGCTTTTGGTCGCGGTAGAAACGTTCGATCTTATATTCCTTCATCAACCCATACCCTCCGTGGAGCTGGACGGCATGGTTCACGCATCGGTACATCACTTCTGAGCAGTATAACTTGGCCATGGCCGCCTCTTTGGAAAAAGGACGGTCATTCTCCCTAAGCCAGCAGGCCTTGTAAAGCAGATTCCTGGCCAGTTCAATTTCCAGGGCCATATCGGCCAGCTTGAAGGCATTGACCTGGAAGGAGCTGATGGGCCGTCCAAACTGCACCCGCGTGTTGGCGTAATTCAGGGCCATTTCGAAAGCGCCCTGGGCTCCTCCCAAACCCATGGCCCCGATGGACAGGCGCCCCCCATCCAGGGTGGAAAGCATCTGGTGGAAGCCGTCTCCTCGCTCGCCCAAAAGATTCTCCCGGGGAACCAGGCAATCTTCAAAAAAAAGCTCGCCGGTGTTGGAAGCCCGCCACATCATCTTTTTTTTCATCTCCCGGCCTGTGAAACCAGGGGCATCTTTTGGGACGAGCAAACAGCTCAGTTCCCGTTTGCCATCTTCTTTCATCCCCGTAATCGCCTGGACAATGACCACGCCGGTCATCTGGTTGGCTGCGTTGGTGATGAAAATCTTGGAGCCGTTGATCACCCAGTTATCCCCGCGGAGTTCAGCCCGGGTCTGCGATCTCCCCGCGTCCGAGCCGGCATTCGGCTCCGTCAGGCCGAAGGCTGCCAGCATCTTTCCCGAACAAAGCCGGGGAAGCCACTCTTTTTTTTGTTTTTCGTTCCCGAAATAATAGATGGGCCCGATTCCCAGGGAATTCCCCGCGGCAATGGTGGCTGCCTGGGAGCCATCCACTCTGGCCAGCTCCTCCACGGCGATGATGTAAGAGATGTACCCCATGTTGGAGCCGCCGTACTTCTCCGGCACAAAGCAGCCCAGAAGCCCCAGCTCTCCCATTTTTTGGGTGAGTTCAACGGAGAATTCCTCCTTCTCATCCAGCTCATCGGCCAGGGGAGCAATCTCTTTTTCGGCAAAATCGCGAACGGCATGGCGCGTTAAATTCTGCTCTTCGGTTAGATCAAAGTTCAGGGCCATCTTTTCACCTCGCAGCTTGAATCGTTTTGCCGGGGCGGGATTCAAAAAGATGAACTCAATATATTTTTTTCACGGCGGGAAGTCAAGGATTTCGTATTCATTTGCAGGTTTACTCTCCTTCCTTGACATTCCGCCCTCAGTCTTATACACTTTTTTTCAATAGCCGTAACTGTTCCCAATGGCCTGCAAAGGTTTGGTTTTTGTT
>JASEHN010000088.1 GCA_030018715.1 Thermodesulfobacteriota bacterium
AGAATTAGTAGGCCTGGCCATGGGGCACAGGGATGCGGGCAAGTGGGGTAAAAAACATTTTGTCAGCCCGATGAAGCTTCTAACTTCAAAGGGGCTGGCTTGAGGATAGAATGGCTGAAAGAGAAGATTGGAAAACTGAAAGAATGACCAAAACCGGCGCCGTAATGGTGGTAGGCGGCGGCGTGGGAGGAATGCAGGCTTCTCTGGACCTGGCCAATTCCGGCTTTAAAGTATATCTGGTGGAAGAGAGTTCGGCCATCGGGGGGCGCATGGCCCAGTTGGATAAGACTTTTCCCACCAACGACTGCTCCATGTGCACAATAAGCCCCAAGCTGGTTGAGACCGGCCGCCATCTTAATATCGAGCTAATGACGGACACGGAAGTGTCCAAAGTGGATGGCCAGGCCGGGGCCTTCACGGTAACGGTCCGGCGCAAGCCTCGCTATATCGACGTGAGCAAGTGCACCGGCTGCAGCGAATGCGCCCAGGTATGCCCGGTGATTACCCTCAGTCGCTTTGACGAAGGGATGGTCCAGCAGCGAGCCGCTTTCAAACTTTACCCGCAGGCCGTGCCCAACGCCTTTGCCATTGAAAAAAAAGGCGTATCGCCCTGCCGCGACGCCTGCCCGACCGGCCAGCGCGCCCAGGGGTACATCGCCCTCATCCGCGAGGGGCGCTACGATGAGGCCATGCGGGTGATCAAGGAAAACAACCCTTTCCCGGGAATCTGCGGGCGAATTTGTAACCACCGCTGTGAAGAGGCCTGTAACCGGAGCCTTTTGGACGAAGCGATTGCCATCGCTACCCTGAAACGTTTTGTGTCCGATCAGGTTTACGCTAAGCCATACGTCCCTCCAGATATCCCCCCGTATCAATATGAGGAGCGCATTGCCATCATTGGCGCGGGGCCTTGCGGGTTAACCGCGGCCAAAGACCTGCGCAAAAAGGGTTATCCCGTGACCGTCTTCGAGGCCTTGCCGATTGCCGGGGGCATGTTAAGAGTGGGCGTTCCGGATTATCGCCTGCCCCATATGATTGTGGATCGGGAAGTGCGAGAGATCATTGATTTGGGGGTTGACCTTAAGCTCAACAGCCCCGTTACGAATTTGGATGAAACAATGAACCAGGGCTTCAAAGCGGTTCTGATTGCCGTGGGCGCGCATGAAGGCCGCAAACTGCCCATTCCCGGCGTGGACCTACCTGAGGTTTTGATCAACACCCAATTTTTACGGGATGTGAGCCTTTTTAATCTGGGAATGCGGAATACGGAAAGCGGTAAGGAAATCGACCATCCCCAATCCGTCATGCAAAACCGGCATGTTTTGGTTTTAGGCGGCGGCAACGTGGCCATGGACTGCGCCCGCACAGCCTTGCGCCTGGGCGCAGCCAAGGCGGACATGGCCTGCCTGGAAAGCCGCGAAAAAATGCCCGCCCACCCCGAAGAGGTGCGGGAAGCCGAGGAAGAAGGCATCACCTTTTACAACAGCCGCTCGTTCAAGCGCATTCTGGAGAAAAACGGCCACGTGGCCGGGGTGGAAGCGGTCAACGTGACCTTCATGGAATTTGACAGCGAAGGCCGGCTGCATCTGGAGACGGAAGAGAAGAGTGAACATGTGCTGCCCGGCGAGGTGGTGATTTTCGCCATCGGGCAACGAGCTGGCCTGGCTTTCATTCCAGAAAGCGCGGGAGTTGGCATTACCCGGCAATCAACCATTGCCGTCAACCCCAATACCTTTGCCGCCACCCGTCCCGGGGTTTTTGCCGCCGGAGATGCAACGACTGGTACAGCTTTTGTTGTTGAAGCCGTTGATACCGGGCATAAAGCCGCGGCCAGCATCCACAGGTATCTCCGGGGGGAAGAACTGGAACCGCATCCCGCACCCGAGTTGCCTGTGGTGAAGATGAACAAAGAGGAAGTGCAGGAAAAAGTTGCTGCCGGCGAAATCCAGGTGAATCCCCGGGTGCGTATGCAATCCCGGGAACCAGAGCAGCGCACCCGCTCGTTTGATGAGGTGAACTTAGGGTACACGGAAGAGGAGGCCAAGGCCGAGGCCGCCCGCTGCCTGGCCTGCGGCATATGCTCGGAATGCCTCTGCTGCTATTACAAGTGCGGCCTGGCGGCGATCAATCATGACATGGTCGAAAGGCAGGAAGAAGTTCAAGTGGGCTCCATCATCCTGGCTCCTGGCTATGAGGTTTACAACGCCCGCCTTTCCCAGGAATATGGCCTGGGGCGTTATCCCAACGTGATGAATGCCCTGCAATTCGAACGGCTGCTATCCGCCTCTGGCCCGACCATGGGCCACGTCAATCGGCCGTCCGACGGCAAGACGCCGCGCAAGGTGGCCTTTTTGCAATGCGTAGGCAGCCGTGATCCAAACCACCCCTACTGCTCGGCCGTCTGCTGCATGTATGCTACCAAAGAGGCGATCATCGCCAAAGAACACGAAAAAGAGATCGAGCCAACGATCTTTTTCATCGATCTTAGAGCTTACGGCAAAGGATTCGATGCCTACTATGAACGGGCCAAGAAAGAATACGGCGTACGCTACGTCCGCTGCGCCATCTCCCGGGTGGTGGAAAACCCGCTTACCAAAAATCTTATAATCACATACCTGGACGATGCCGGGGAAATGAGAGAGGAGGAATTCGAGCTGGTGGTCCTCTCGGTAGGCATGGTCCCTTCGGCTTCTACCCGGGAATTAGGGAAGAACCTGGGGATCGCCCTTGACGACTATGGGTTTGCCAAAACCGATGTCTTAACGCCGCTGGCCACAACCCGCCCTGGGGTGTACGTTTGCGGGGTTTTTCAGGGGCCGAAGGATATTCCCGAAACAGTGGCCCAAGCCAGCGGGGCAGCCGCAGCAGCTTCGGAAATTCTTTCCGAAGTTCGCGGAACGATGGTCTCCCGCAAGGAGTATCCGGAACAGAAGGACGTGAAGGAAGAGGCTCCCCGGATCGGGGTCTTCGTCTGCCGCTGCGGGAACAATATCGGCGGCGTAGTCGATGTCCCCACCATAAAGGAGTACGCTTCATCTCTGGGGAACGTGGTCTTTGCCGACGAAAACCTTTATACCTGCTCCCAGGATACGCAGGAAAAGATTAAAAAGGCCATCGAGGAAAACAAGTTGAACCGGGTGGTGGTCGCTTCCTGCTCTCCGCGCACCCATGAGCCCCTTTTCCAGGAAACGATCCGCGAGGCCGGGCTCAATCGCTATTTGTTTGAAATGGCCAACATTCGCGATCAATGCTCCTGGGTGCATATGAATGAGAAAGAAGGGGCCACGCTAAAAGCCCGCGACCTCGTGCGCATGGCCGTGGCCAATGCCCGGTTGATTTGCCCCCTGGAAGAGGTGAACAAGGGGGTAATCAAGAGGGGGTTGATTATCGGCGGCGGACTTGCCGGAATGACCGCAGCCTTAGGGTTGGCCGAGCAAGGGTTTGAGGCTGTCCTGGTGGAAAAAGAAGAAGAACTCGGAGGGAACCTACGTCACTTGCGACACACTTTGGATAGGAAAGAGATCCCCGGATACCTGAAAGAGCTAAAAACCCGAGTGACCAAGCATCCCCGCATCCAAGTGTTCACCAACGCAGTTGTAACGGATTTCTCCGGGTACGTGGGCAATTTTAAGACCAGCTTGATGGTCGGGCCGAGAATGTTTACCCGCGAGGTCGAACACGGAGTAACGATTATTGCCACAGGGGGTGAAGAGCTTAAACCCAAGGAATACTTTTACGGGGAAAATAAAAGGGTTCTCACGCAACTGGAGCTGGAAGATTTCCTCGCGGCGGACAAAAAACAGGTTGAGGGGCTGAAAGAAGTGGTGATGATCCAGTGCGTGGGTTCGCGCAACGAGGAACGCCCCTATTGCAGCCGGGTGTGCTGTGCCGAAGCAGTTAAGAATGCTTTGACCCTCAAAGCCTTAAACCCCCAAACGCGGGTGACGATCCTCTACCGGGATATGCGCATGTACAGCTTCTTAGAACAACATTATGCCCGGGCGCGCAAGGCCGGAGTGCGCTTTTTGCGGTACGAAGAAGACCGCAAGCCGGAAGTCCGCAGCCAGGATGGGAAACTGACCGTTGATCTGTACAATCCGGTCCTCCGGGAAGACATCTCCTTCCATCCAGACCTTTTGGTTTTGTCTGCGGCCACGGTCCCTGCGGACACCTCGGAACTGGCCAGCATGCTGAAGGTACCCCGCACAGCCGATGGCTTCTTCCTGGAAGCCCATATGAAACTGCGGCCTGTGGACTTTGCTTCGGAAGGAATCTATCTTTGTGGGGTGGCCCATTCCCCGAAGATGATTGATGAGAGCCTATCTCAGGCCGCTGCCGCTGTCGCCCGCGCCTGCACCATCCTGGCCAAAGACCAGATCCAGGTGGGCGGGGTGGTCTCGGTGGTGGAATCGGAGAAATGCGCGGCCTGCCTGACTTGCGTGCGGGTTTGCCCCTACAACGTGCCGGTAATCAACGCCGAAGGAGTGGCCGAGATTGAAATGGCCATGTGCCATGGATGCGGTATCTGCGCTTCCGAGTGCCCGGGGAAGGCCATTACCTTACAACACTTTACCGACGAACAGATTCTGGCCAAATGCGGTGTTCTATTTGACCTTTTGCCCGTTGTTCAGAAGGAAGAGGCTGTCTGATGGAAAATTATGAACCGACGGTCGTGGCTTTCTGCTGCCATTTCTGCGCTTACACGGCGGCAGATCTGGCCGGAACTATGCGCTTGCAGTATCCAACGAACATTCGCATCGTGCGCATTCCCTGCACGGGCAAGGTGGATGTTCGTTTCCTCCTGGAAGCTTTTGAAAAGGGCGCAGATGGCGTGTACGTGGCCGGTTGTCTGGAAGGAGACTGCCATTTTCTCAAGGGAAATTTTCGGGCCAAGAAACGGGTGGCCCTGGCTAAACGAATACTGGAGGATGCCGGGATCGGAGGGGAGCGGCTGGAGATGTTCAACATGTCTGCGGCCATGGGCCCGCGCTTTGCCGAAGTGGCCCGGGAGATGACCGAACGGATAAGGAAGCTGGGCCCCAGCCCCATAAAAAGACCAAAGAGCACGGCGCATAGCGCAGAGCGCAAAGAGCATAGAGTATAGGGCAATAAACGATGGACGAGAGACGAGGGACGAGAGAGATTGCCTTAAACGCTATGCGCCATGCGCTATGTTCTATGCGTTTTAATAAGGAGTAAGGGATGATCATAGCAGAAGGAAAACCCATCAAAGAAATTCTGGCCATGATCGATGATTATGATAAAATCATCGTGGCCGGATGCAAGGGATGCGTGACCGTTTGTTCTGCCGGGGGGCAAAAGGAAGTGGAGATTCTCTCATCGGCCCTGCGCCTGGCCCGGAAGGCTCAGGGAAAGGCTCTGGACATTAAGGAAGTCACCCTGGAGCGGCAGTGCGACACAGAGTACTTAGAGC
The DNA here is from genome assembly GCA_030018715.1 of Thermodesulfobacteriota bacterium. GTDB lineage: Bacteria > Desulfobacterota > SM23-61 > SM23-61 > SM23-61 > JAHJQK01. The sequence continues at coordinate 5,435 of JASEHN010000088.1, forward strand.
CGATGCGCGAATATGCCGATCAATATCAGGCCATTCTCTCCCTGGCTTGCGGTGCGGGCATTCAGTTTGTCGCTGAAAAATTTCGCAAACAACCCGTCCTTCCTGGCGTGAATACCCAATTCATCGGCGTTACGGAAGAACAGGGGGTCTGGACCGAGCGTTGCCAGTCCTGCGGTAATTGTCTGCTTCACCAAACCGGAGGCATCTGCCCCGTAACCCGATGTTCCAAGAGTCTGTTTAACGGCCCGTGCGGGGGATCAAAGGCAGGAAAGTGCGAGATCGACCCGCAGATTGATTGCGGGTGGCAATTGATCTACGAGCGTCTTAAGGAATTGGGACTGTTGGCCAAATTGGAGGTCGTCCTGCCGATTAAGGATTGGTCCACCAGCCGGGATGGTGGACCGCGGAAACGCATCCGGGAGGACTTGAAAATATGAAAGCGGGAAGCAATTTAGAAAAAATTCTAACCAGCGGCAAATTTGCCGTCACCGGAGAATTAGGGCCGCCCAAGGGGGCGGATGTATCCGTCATCGAGCGCAAAGCCAACCTGCTTAAGGGTAATGTGGATGCCGTCAATGTCACGGACAACCAGACGGCTATTGTGCGCATGTCTTCCATTGCTGTGGGGGCGATTCTCCAGCGGATGGGGATAGAGGCAACCATGCAGATGGTTTGCCGGGACCGTAACCGCATTGCCATGCAGAGCGACATTTTTGGAGCCTATGCCCTGGGCCTTCGCAACATCCTCTGCCTCTCAGGAGATCATCAGAAATTCGGCAACCAACCCACGGCCAAGAATGTTTTCGACCTGGACTCCATTCAATTGATCCAGACCGTGAAACTCATGCGCGATGAACACAAGGTTTTGGGAGGGGATGAGATCGAGGGGGCGCCGGCGATGTTTATCGGGGCCGCCGAAAATCCTTTCGCCGATCCTTTCGAGTACCGGGTAATACGCCTGGCCAAAAAGGTGGCCGCAGGGGTGGATTTCATCCAGACCCAGTGCATCTACGACATGGCCAAGTTTGAGCGGTTCATGCAGATGGCCCGCGACCGGGGGCTGCACGAGAAAATCCACATCCTGGCCGGAGTCACCCCTTTAAAATCCGTGGGAATGGCCAGATACATGAAAGAGAAGGTCGCCGGGATGGACGTCCCTGAGGAGATCATCGCCCGTATGAAGAGCGCGGGGAAGGAGAAAGCCAGGGAAGAGGGTTTGAACATCTGCGTGGAACAGATTCAAAGACTGCGCCAGATTGAGGGAGTGCACGGCATTCACCTCATGGCTATTGAGTGGGAAGATGCGGTGCACGGCATCGTGGAGCGGGCCGGCCTCCTTCCCCGGCCACAGGTGTAATAGCCAGAACGCATAGCGCATGGCGTAGAGCGCGGAGTGTAAAAGATAAGAATGCTTGTTCGTTTTCAACCTCACAACCGGGAGATTCAAGTCGCCAAAGGAGAGAACTTGCTCAAAGCGGCGATGGAAGCAGGGATCTATATTCAGGCCTCCTGCGGCGGCGAAGGGGTCTGCGGGAAATGCCGGGTGCTGATCGAAAAAGGAGAGGTGGAAGGCCCTCGCGGGGCGAGCATCTCTGAAGAAGATTTCCAGCGGGGCCTGCGCCAAGCCTGCCAGACGCGGATTATCAGCGACCTGGAAGTATGCATTCCGGTGGAGTCAGAATTAGATAAAAAGGTCATTGCCCGGGCGCGGGGGAGGATCAGCGCCGGGCGGAAGGTCTCTCATCAGGAATTGGAATCTCTGGTCTTGGGTTGGTGTTTCAACCCGGCGCTGCGCAAGCATTACGTGGAAATGGAGCCGCCGACGATCAAGGATAATCGCGCCGATCTCTCCCGTGTACTCCTGGCCATGAAGAAGCATTATGGCGTGGAAAGTATCTCGGTGGATTCCCGTTTGCTCAAGAAGCTGCCTTTCATCCTGCGCGCAGAAGGGTGGCGCGCCACGGCCACTCTCGTGCAAACGCGGGTGGAATCGCAATTGGGCGAATACCAGCTGCGCGGGTCCAGACGGCCCAAACTGATCAACCTGGAACCCGGGGACACCACCCAGGAACACTTTTCTATCGTATTGGACATCGGAACGACCAGCGTCTGGGGTCAACTTTTAGATTTGAATAAGAGGCAAACGCTGGCCGAAGCTTCGGATTATAACAGCCAGATTCGTTACGGGGATGATGTGATCAGCCGGATCGTTTACTCCCAGCGCCCTGGAGGGTTGAAACAACTGCAAGAAAGTGTAGTCGGGACAATCAATGGCATCATCCGGGAACTGGCCGACAAATCGGGGGTCAACTTAGCCCGAGTATCGCACATGACGGCCGCCGGCAATACCATCATGACTCACCTGCTCTTGGGTCTGGACCCGAAGTACCTTCGCGAATCGCCCTACACGCCGGTAGCTAATTTCATTCCTCCCGTGAGGGCGTCGAATTTGGGGATAGAAGTGGGGGAGCACGTCCACCTGTATACCTTTCCTTCCGTGGCTTCCTATGTTGGAGGGGACATCGTTTCGGGCGTCTTGGGGTCGGGAATCTACCAGCGTAAGCCTGTAACGCTGTACATTGATATCGGAACCAACGGGGAAATCGTCATCGGGAATTCGGAATGGCTGGTGACCGCCGCCTGCTCTGCCGGGCCGGCTTTTGAAGGCGGGGGAATCAAACACGGCATGCGGGCGACTTCCGGGGCCATCGAGGATTTCCGTATTCATCCCCAAACCTTCGAGCCCATGCTTCTGACCATTGGCATGGTGAAGCCTAAAGGAATCTGCGGTTCCGGATTGATCAACATGGCGGCGGAGTTTCTGGAAGCGGAGGTGATCTCGCCAAACGGGAAGTTCAACACCGATCTGCCCACCCCGCGCATCCGCACCGGGCCGGATGGAATGGAATACGTCCTCGCTTACCGGGAAGACACAGCCACCGGCGCGGACATTGTGATCACGGAAGTAGACATCGACAACCTCATGCGTGCCAAGGCGGCTATGTATGCTGGCTATGTGACCCTTTTGCAATCCGTGGGGCTTTCCGTCGGCAATCTGGAACAGGTGGTCATCGCCGGAGCTTTTGGCTCGTTTATAGACGTGGAGCGGGCTATTACCATCGGACTTTTGCCGGAATTACCCTTGGACCGCTTTCTTTTCATCGGCAATGGGTCTTTGCTGGGAGCACGCCTCATTTCTTTCTGCAACGAGATACTGGATGATGGGGAAAGAATTTCTCGGATGATGACCAATATCGAATTGAGCGAAAGCCCCGCTTTCATGGACAATTATGTAGCGGCTATGTTTTTGCCCCATACGAACTCCGCGGAATTTGCCGGAGTGAACCAGCGGCTGGCGGATAAAAACAGGCAATAGGCAATAGGTCACAGATTGAAAACCGAACACGCAACCCGTAACACGTAACTCGCAACACGGAACACGAAATAAAGGAAGAAACATTGACTCAAGTAATAGCCGTAGCCGGCAAGGGAGGAACGGGGAAGACGACTCTCTCAGCCCTGGTAATTCGTTATCTAAAAAAGAAAGGGCGCGGGCCTATCCTGGCCGTGGACGCCGATCCCAATGCCAACCTGGCCGATGCTCTGGGAATTCAGGTGCCTAAAAGCCTGGGGACAACCAGGGAAGATTTTTTTGAATCAAAGATGAATCTACCGCCGGGGATGACCAAGGAAACGTATATCGAGATGAAATTGCACGAGACCCTGGTGGAATCTTCAGGATTGGATCTGATGGTCATGGGCCGGCCCGAAGGTCCCGGTTGCTATTGTTACGTGAATAATATCCTTCGCCGGCACATCGACCTTTTGGCCAAGAACTACCCTTTTGTAGT
>JASEHN010000089.1 GCA_030018715.1 Thermodesulfobacteriota bacterium
GGAATGCTGTATAGTCTGGGAGGAATGAACCTGCCTTTTATGGGCTGCGCGGTGCTCGCCCTGGTGGCCGCGGGCATTCTCTGGGTGGGTATCCGGGAAAAACCACCGCAATACCAGGGAGAAACGCTAACCTGGGGGGAACGGTATGGTTTTGCCTCCTTACGCCTGCCTGATATCCGCCTCCTTTGCCTGATCGGTTTTGCCGAAGCCTTCGTCTGGGGAACGATCATAACCCTTTTACCAGTGATGGCCTCGCGCCTGGGCGTCCTGCCCGAAAGGATTGGATGGCTGTTCAGTTCCTACTTCATCGTTTACATCCTGCTGCAGAAGCCCGTGGGGAAATGGTCTGACCGAAAGGGGAGAAAAAAACCAATCCTCTTGGGTATGAGTATCTATGCCCTTGCCGTACTCTTACTATCCCAGGGCGGAACTTTTCTTTACACGATGGGGGTTCTGGCAATCGCCGGTGCGGGCCTGGGTATCTACTCCCCCTCTGTGCGGGTGGCCATTGCCGATCTCTCCTCAAAAGAGGTTCGCGGAGCAAGCATGGGCTTTTTCTTCACCACCCGGATGATCGGTTTTTTCCTGGGTCCCAACATCAGCGGGCTGATGGCCGATCGTTTGGGACAGGGATTTCCTTTTTTGGTCGGCGCAGCCTTGCTGGGACTGGGGATCTGGGCTTCTCTGGCATTGTCTGAAAACCTTTCCAAAAAATCTCCCGAACCTCTGCCAGTGCCGTTGCGGCGTTAGGCAAAGCAGTGATCATTACGCCAAATTCGACTACTTAGTACCAGAGAGTTTATGGGTTTAAAGGAGAGAGACAAATGGCTTATCGCGTAGAAATCGGATTGAAGCCAACTATCCGGGATGCCCGCGGCGAAAAAATCAAGCGGCGGATTATCGATAATTTAAACATCATCGTGGACTCCGTAGTTACGGTCGACGTTTACACGGTTGACGCAGCCATGTCCGCTCCGGAGATTGAAAAAGTTGCTTCCGGCCCTTTTCTCGACCCCATTATCCAGGAATTTTCCATAGGGAAACCCCTGCGGGATGATTTTGACTGGGCCATCGAAGTAGGATACAAGCCCGGGGTCACAGACAATATTGGACGAACCGCCCGGGAAGCTGTTGAGCTTCTTTTGCAGCGGAAATTCAAAGCCGGGGAAGGGGTTTATACTTCGGTTCTTTACCTGATCAGAGGAAAATTGACTAAGGAACAAGCAGAGCGCATCGCCACCGGCCTCCTGGCCAATACGCTCATCCAGCGGTTCGAAATCAAGGAGCGGCCTTCCTGGAATCCCGATGTAGGAATGGGCATAATTGTCCCCAAGGTGGCGAGTAGCAAAGAAGGCCGGGTATTAGAAATCAACCTCCGCGTCAGCGATGAAGAGTTGATGCGCACCAGCTCGGCTCGAGTTCTGGCCTTGACCCTGAAAGAGATGAAAGCCATCAGGAATTATGCGGAAGACCCGGGGGTACGGGAGGAACGGAAAAAGATCGGCCTGGGGGAAAACCTTACAGACTGCGAATTGGAAGCCTTGGCCCAAACCTGGTCGGAACACTGCAAGCATAAAATATTCAATGGCCTTATTGAATACCGGGACGAAGAGGGAAAAGTTTGGCGCATCGACAGCCTGTTTGATACCTACATCAAACGCTCCACTGAAGAGATCCGCCAGGCCATGGGCGAGAAGGATTGGTGTGTTTCCGTATTCAAGGATAATGCCGGGGTCATGCGTTTTAACGAAGACTGGAACATAGTTTTTAAAGTGGAAACTCACAACAGCCCTTCGGCCCTCGACCCCTACGGCGGAGCGCTCACCGGTATCGTTGGGGTCAATCGGGATCCTTTTGGAACGGGCAAGGGGGCAAAACTCATCTTCAACGTGGATACGTTCTGCTTTGCTCCTCCGGATTATTCCAAGCCTTTGCCTCCCCGCCTGCTTCATCCCAAGCGAATTTACGAGGGGGTGCGCGAAGGGGTGGAGCACGGAGGAAACAAGAGCGGCATTCCAACGGTTAATGGGTCTATCGTTTTCGATGAACGCTACGCCGGCAAGCCGCTCGTTTATTGCGGAACGGGCGGAATCATGCCCAGGAATATTTTAGGGGAACCATCCCACGAAAAACAGGCTATGCCCGGCGATTTGATCGTCATGACCGGCGGACGGATCGGCAAGGATGGAATCCACGGGGCCACTTTTTCCTCCGAAGAGCTCCACGAGGAATCTCCTACCAGCGCCGTGCAGATCGGGGACCCGATTACCCAGAAGCGCATGACCGACTTTCTCCTGCGGGCCCGGGACCTGGGCCTCTATCACGCCATCACAGATAACGGCGCCGGCGGCCTTTCCTCATCGGTGGGAGAGATGGCCCGGGATTGCCACGGCTGCCGCATGTATCTGGAGCGGGCTCCTTTGAAATATGCCGGCCTCGATCCCTGGGAAATTCTTCTCTCCGAGGCCCAGGAACGCATGACCCTGGCCGTGTACCCGGAAAAAATCGGCCCCTTTCTGGAATTGGCCAAGCGCATGGAGGTAGAAGCCACAGTCCTGGGTGAATTCACGGACAGCGGGAAATTTCACATCCTTTATAACGGCCAAACCGCGGCCTATCTCGACATGGATTTTTTGCACAATGGCCTGCCGCGGATGGAGCTGAAAGCCCGCTGGGAAAAGAAAGTTCATCCTGAGCCAACTTTCAACGATCCGCCGGACCTGACCGCCGCCCTGAAAAAAGTTCTTTCCCGCTACAACGTTTGCAGCAAGGAATCGGTCATCCGGCAATATGACCACGAGGTCCAGGGCGGGTGCGTCATCAAGCCCCTGGTTGGCGCCTATAACGACGGGCCGAGCGATGCCACGGTTTTGCGGCCGTTGTTAGAGTCCTGGGAAGGGATTGTGGTTTCTTCGGGCATCTGTCCCCGGTACAGCGACATTGACACTTATCACATGATGGCCTGCGCCATCGATGAAGCCATCCGCAATAACCTGTCCGCTGGCGGAAACCTGAAACAAATGGCCGGCCTGGATAATTTTTGCTGGTGCGACCCCATCCAATCGGAAAAAACTCCGGACGGCGAATACAAATTGGCCCAGCTTGTGCGGGCCAACCAGGCCCTTTACCACTATACCAGGGCCTTTGGCGTTCCCTGCATCTCCGGCAAAGATTCCATGAAAAACGACTACCTGATCGGGGACACAAAGATTTCCATCCCCCCCACCGTATTGTTTTCGGCGGTGAGCGTGGTTTCGGATGTACGCCGGTGCATAACTATGGATGCTAAGCGCAGTGGGGACAGAGTTTATATATTAGGAGAGACTTATAATGATATGGGTGGGTCAGAATACTATGCCCTTTACGGATTTATCGGAAACCAGGTTCCCAAAGTCAATGCCCCGCGCGCCAAAGCTCTATATGAAGCCTTAGGGCGAGCCATCCAGCGGGGATTGGTGGCCTCCTGTCATGACTGCTCAGATGGCGGCCTGGGCGTAGCCCTGGCCGAAACAGCTCTTGCCGGAGCTCTGGGAATGGAAGTGGATTTAAGAAAAGTTCCTTCCTCCGGGGTTAACCGTAACGATGTATTATTATTTTCAGAATCTCAGAGCCGTTTTGTAGTCACCGTCCATCCTGAACATCAAAGAACATTTGAAGAATGCCTTAAAGGAAATGTCTTTGCGGAGATCGGCAGTATAACCGGGGGTAGCACGTTTACGATCACCGGATTGCATGGAAAAACTGCGGTTAGAGCAAACATTTTTGAGCTTAAAGAAGCCTGGCAGCGGCCATTGCGATGGTAAGTGGTAAATAGTTATAGCCTTTATTGAGGATTAGGGTATGAAAAAGGTAAAAGCTTTAGTTCTGGCCGGAAACGGCATCAACTGCGAAATGGAGATGGCCCATGCCTGCCGGCTGGCCGGCTCCGATGTGGTAGATATCGTCTTCCTCTATGACATCCTTTCAGGAGAGGTTAAGCTGGACGATTATCATTTCCTTAACCTTCCCGGGGGATTTTTGGACGGAGACGATCTGGGGGCGGCCAAAGCCATGGCTCATCGCTTGAAATATGCCAAAATCGCCGGAAGCGGAGAGCGCCTGGATGAGGTAATTTTCCGTTTCATCAGGGAGGGAAAGCTCATCCTGGGCGTGTGCAACGGTTTTCAGCTCATGGTCAAATCCGGTTTGCTCCCGGGCCTGAAGGGCATTTACGGGAAACAAGCGCTGACCCTGACCTTTAATGATTCGGGCAGGTTCGAGGACCGCTGGGTTTACCTGAAAGTCAACTCCAACAGTCCATCCATATTCACCAGAGGATTGAAAGGACTCTACCTTCCGGTCAGGCACGGGGAAGGAAAATTTATCCCCAAGAATGATGAGATGCTCGCCGAACTGGAGAGAAAAAACCTGATCGCCCTTCAGTATTCAGACCCGGACTACCGGAAACCTACGCTGGAATACCCCCTGAATCCAAACGGGTCCGCCTCAGCCATTGCGGGCATCTGCGACGAGACAGGAAGGCTCTTCGGGATGATGCCCCACCCTGAAGCCTACCTTTATTTCGTCAATCATCCCCGCTGGACCCGCGAGAAGGTACCGGAAGAAGGAATGGGGCTGGCGATATTTCGCAACGCTGTAGAATATGTCCGCAAAAACCTGTAAAAACCTAAGGCGGTTTTTAGCCCGCTTGCTCCTTGGAAAATGATATATCGGCTAATTTATGCTGCCTGGCGATATTTCCATTGCGAGGCCACCAAAAAGGCAAAAATACCCATCCCCACAAGGTCCGTGTAAATTTCCGGAACCATTAGAATGAACCCGGAAACGATAAAAAGGGCCGATTTGACCAGGCCCAGGTCTTTCCAAAGCCACCGGTCGACCCCGAAAGAGAATGCCAGAACTCCCAGTATCGCCGTTACCGTGCTCTGGAAGATCCAAAAAGGCTCGCCCGTCCAGAGAAGCACGGGATTATAAACAATCAAAAAAGGAACCAGAAATTTGGGAAAGCCGAGCCGGCAGGCAATCAAGCCAACTTTCATGGGATTTCCGCCGGCGATCTGGGCCCCGGCATAAGCCGCCAGGGCAACCGGAGGAGTGATGGCCGAAAGAATGCAGGATCCAAAGACGAACATGTGGGCGGCGAGAACAGGTATTCCCAACTTGACCAGGGCCGGCGCTCCGATCATGGCGGCCAGAATGTAGGCCGCCGTAGTCGGCATGCCCATCCCCAAAATGATGCAGGCCATCATCACGAAAAACAGCGTTGCCAGGAAATTTCCCCCGGAAAGCTTCAGGAGGATGCTGACAAAACTTATTCCCAGGCCAGTGACTTCCAGAGAGCCGACTACAATTCCGGCGCAGGCGCAGGCGATCCCCACCATGATGGCATTGGTTGCCCCGGTCTCCAGAGATTTCCAGATACCCTTCAACCCGATTCGGCTATCTTTCCGAACCATGGCCACAGCGATTAAAACAAGGGTGGCCACAAAGGCGGCGCGGAAAGGCGTGTATCCCGCGATCAGAAAATAAACCAGGGTCCCCATAGGAATCAAAAAGTGCAGCCCGTTAGTAAGAACTTGCCGCAGGATGGGAAGTTCCTTCTGATCCATGCCCCTCAAGCCCGTCTTCACGGCCTCGGCGTGGACCCCGGCGTAGATGGACACATAGTAGAGAAGGGCTGGGATTAAAGCGGCCAGGCAGATCCTGGCATAAGAGACCCCGATAAACTCGGCCATGACAAAGGCGGCCGCCCCCAGTATCGGCGGGGTGATCTGTCCACCGGTGGAGGCCGAAGCCTCTACTGCCCCGGCAAAGTTTGGCTTATAACCGAACCGTTTCATAAGGGGGATGGTAAAAGTACCCGTTGCATAAACATTGGCCGCTGCGCTTCCAGAGATCGACCCGAACATGGCGCTGGAAATTACCGAAACTTTGGCCGGGCCGCCGCTCAGCCCCCCTACAAGAGACAGGGCAGTATTAATGAAAAAACGCCCACCGCCGGTTTGCTCTAGGAAGGCTCCAAAGAGAATGAATAAGAAGATGAAAGTCGAAGAAACCCCTGCAGGAATTCCGAAGACCCCCTGGGGAATCAGAAACATGTGCTCCAGCAGAGTTAGAGGATTGGTAGCCCGGATGGTAAAAGGTTCGGGGAAGTAGTTGCCGAATAGCGCATATAAAAGGAAGATTCCCCCGATCGCCGTCAAGGCCCAGCCAGCTACCCTCCTGGCCGCTTCCAGGGCAAGCAGAATGGTAAGGATGCCAAATACGATATCCAGGTTGGCGATGGGCCCGAAATACAGGTCCCGCTTGATGATCCGGCCGTGTTCCAGGATCATGTAAACATCAATGGCCAGAGCCAGTCCGGCCAGGGTAATGTCAATGGGGTAGACGGTCCTTGGGCGGAGTTTTTTCGATGCAGGTAAGACCAGAAAGGCCAGAACCAGCAGGGTTAGGATGTGAACGGAACGCTGGATCATCGTCTCGAAAACCCCGAAGGCTCCGGCGTAGAGGTGAAACAGAGAAAGAGAAACAGCGGTACACCCGATAATGGGTTTGGCAATTCGATGTTCTTTTAGTTCCATGAATTCGGTCTTTCATGAAAAGTCCCCCTCCCCATATTAATAAATATGGAAAGGGGGACTTTCGCCAGTCATGGGTTTTTAAACCGCCTCAACAAATAGAGTCGGTCGTTCTTCTTATTTCAACAAACCTTTTTCCCGGTAATACAATTCCGCTCCTTTGTGGAGAGGAAGGCCGGTATTTTTGGCTACATCCGCTCCCTTGAACCCGGAGAGTCCTTTGTGGAAAGACTGGAATTTGCCTTCATTTTCGGCCAGGGCCTTTACCAGAGTATAGACGATATCGTCTCCGAGGTCGGTGCGGACGGCAAAGACTCCCGAATCCGCCGGCGCCAGGAGATCATGATCCAGCCCCCTAAAACTGCCGGTCTTCAGTTTCTTCCCTTCGAGGAAACCATGTTTCCGGATCATGATCTGGTAAAGGTCCGGTTCCCATTTAAGCCATTTAATATCGCGCACCGTGCTCAACTCCATCAACCAGCCAATCCCCTCGGCGCCGACAGCCAGGATTCCATCGGCGTGTCCATCTTTCACCAGGCTTACGGCATCCGCCCAGGGGACAAAGTTCATCTTTCCTCCCCAGGCATCAACGTCCTCCCATTTGACTCCCATTTCAGCAAAGGCCATGCGCCAGATCCATTCCGTGGCATTTCCCCGGGCCAGGGTGCAGAGCCGGGCTTTCATCTTCTTCTTGATAATCTCCCCCACCGAGTCTGCCGGAAAATCCTTGCGCACTACGGCAAAATAAAAGTTGTCGTCCTGGACGCTAGCCATGGCCCGAACGTTGGGCAAAGCCTCGGGAAAAGCTCCTGTCTTCTCATGGACCATTTTGCTCATCACCAGGGTGGTGCTGCCGAAGTCGATCTCCCCTTTCTGGATCCGGTGCATGTTCCCTATCCAGGCGCCCGGGACAATGCTTATTTTTACCTTGGGGTACACTTCCTCCACGATCTTGGAAAGGGCGGTCACCTGCACATACCCGATTCCCCCGACAGCCCCTCCGGCTGCCTTCAAGGATGCTGAAACCTTCGTGGGATCAACCTTCTGGGCCATAACCGCCCCCGGAACGATCAGGGCGAACCCAAATAATCCAACCAGCAAGATGAAAAACAGAACTTTTCTCATGGCTCCCTCCTTTTTTTAGGCTTGATCTGGTTATTTAATGACACGGTTTTACTCCTCCTTCCCAACTCTTTCCTCAAAAGAGGGTTTTCATTTTACAAAATTTTCTCCCTAAAGTCAATGAAATTTGGGCATTATAAATTCCCTGAAATTGTTGAAGGATAATTGCTCTTACAACTGCCCTGTTTCGCTTAAGCGTTCTAACAGCTTTTGGTACTCCGGGTCCGCGTACCGTTCCAGGGTAAAGGCTGGGGCATACCGCGGCAAGTCGCCGCCGGTAAGGTGAGCCGCCAGCAATTCACCTGAGGCGCAGGCAGCCATCAAGCCAAAGCCAGAAAAGGCGCCGATCACATAGGCGCCATCAACCGGCAGAGGGCCGATCAACGGCCGGTTCTCGCGAGTCTTGGTGTAATAACCGCCGTCAACCACCGGCTTGGGCATCCGGCCAAAATAGACGCGCAACCCAGGGATCATCACTGCCAGGCCGCGCAGGACGATCTCGGGGTAGTGCGGGTCGAAGGTTAAAGGAAAGACCAGTTTTACCGGCTTAGTGTCATAAGTCCAGAGCATAAGCACAACATCGCTGTCTTCGCCCCCTTCCGGGCGCGCGTGTACGCCGGAGGGAAATTCGCCTACCAGATACCGGGTCTCTTCGGATCCGGCCAGGGCAAGGCGCTCTTGCTCTGACCATGGCAGAAGAGTAGGATCAGTCCAGATCAGGAGTGGCGCATCCCGGGGCACGACGCGCAGGGCGTCCCGGAAGGCAACCTTTACGTGCAGTTCGTGAAACACAGGCAGGTCAACCCTGATCATTTTCCCGACATGGGGCAAAAACGGACCGGCGGCATTGACGAAATTGCCAGTCCAGATTTTAACCGGCGCCCCGCCATCATTCAGACGCACCGCCTCGACCCGTCCTCCGGCTATCTCCATGCCCTCTACCCGGGCCTGCCAGAGTCTAACTCCGCATTCCCGTGCTCGTTCAAGCAAGTACATGCCTAATTGCTGGGCGCTGAACCAACCGCAACGGCGGGGGTGGACCAGGGCTACAGTACGTTCCGAGAGATACGGAAAATACCTGGTGATCAATGAGGGGTCGGTGATCAGGTCCGAGCCTCCGGGCTGACCCTCGAAACCCTGGGCCGGGGCGGGAACATAGGCCAGGTCTTCCGTACGCCCGTTGTGGTAGCGAACCGGGCCGGCGCCCAGTTCGGCCGCCTCTTCTGCTGCGAGTTTGAAGGTCGTAATGCGCGCCGGGTCTGCGGTAGCGAAGAGATAGCCCCGGCGGTTAAGGTGGAAACGGTTGCCGCTCTCGCGGGCCAGGTCTTCGATGATGTCAATACTGCGGTTCATCAGACTGACCATGGCATCTCCCGGGCCGGGCCACCAGTTTCGGTAGCACTCCGTGGACTTGTCGCTAGTTAGCGAGAGGGGCGGAAGCTCGTCGACAAGCACCACGCTCTTAATTCCATGTTTTACGGTCAGGTGGTAGGCAGCGGCGATTCCGGCAATGCCGGCGCCACAGATCAAGACATCTGCTTTTCCGGAGG
>JASEHN010000090.1 GCA_030018715.1 Thermodesulfobacteriota bacterium
CCAGTGTAACTCAGCTCTGCGTATCCTTCCGGTTTCAAGACGAACTTTTGCTATCAATCGGTAAAAGGCTAAAGGGTATTGATGCCTGTTGCACCCTCTTGCTGACACCAGGCTCCGTTATACCCACCCGCCTCTCAGCAAGCGCTGTAGGGTATAAGGTTGTTACCTTTGGGAGGTAAAAAAAAGTCCGCGCTTTGATTTCAGTCGAAAGGGTGCTGCCAGCGTAAGCCACGAAAACGGGTGTAATCCCGGTCCATAGTTACCCAAATACTGCCGGATTCAATGGCCAGGGCAGCGAAGAAAGCATCAGATATGAGATTTCCTTTTGCTCCAGACTCATGACAAAGCCGTTCAAAAATTCCCCAGTGGCGCTCCCCGGGCTGGATTAATACGCAATTGGGTCGATCCATGACTTCATGCGCGAAAGCGATAGCAGCATCAAGCGGACTCGGCTCACGGAATACCCGCGGGTGGGTGACAATGCGGAGGAAACCGCTCAAAACTAAATCCGACATTCCATAGGCCGAGTCAGCATTGACAATTGACTCCAGCCATCGGCGGTATCGGGGATGATTGGGGGTGTCGCCCCGGTGGGCGTAAACGAGAACGTTAACGTCGACCAGAAACACCCGGTGCCTCCATTAAGTCGAGAAGAGCTGAGGTGTCATCAAGATCTATGCCTTCCTGGAGACCACTCTTCCCAAAGGTTGTAAGCTTTACCGGCTTGGGCCGACTTCTTTGCTGACTCCGGCGATTCAAAGCTTCCCGAAGAGCATCTTTGACTACCGCGGTTAGCGTTCGTTTAGACGTTGCAGCCATTTTTTTTGCCTCAGCCAATAAATCGTCCGGGATTTGAATGGTCGTTCTCATGCATTAAATCATATCATATGCTTATAAAGATGTCTATTTCTTCTTATCCGCATCCGTCGGGTATTTAGGGCCGTTCCGGTTTGCAGCAAAATTTTTCGGATCACGGTTTCCGCAAAGCTGTCTTTGGGGGACGTTGTGTCCCAGGTTGCAAAACATTTGACAGCATAACAGGTTAGTCCCCATCTTACCCTCCGCGGTGGGGAGGGGAACCCCTTAATTTATTCAATTGGCAGAGGGCGTTGACATGGTTCGCGGTGCCCTTTTTGCTTTTGGGTGGTGCGGGTTCCAAATAACTTACCGCGGCTTTCTATTTCCAAAAACTCAAATATTCGAGCCGGTTTCTCATATCCTCAGAGGTCAACGAGAAAATAGAGCTTGGGGTCCGGTCTTGTTTGTTGACTTTTCTTTTTTCCTTTATTATCCAACACAGAAGGTGGACTCTCAAATGTAAAGGGGGACATCCGCCTGTCACGAGAAAAAAGTACACGCTTACACTTCACGTCTATGAGATTAGGCGGTAAGAACGTGGAAGCGGGGTATGCCTTTAAGGGTTTTGTCAAACGTGAGCGTAATAGCTGCTCCGGCCTTTTCATTGGCCCGGCCCAGGTAGTAATCGGAAAAATCACCTTTCCCCTGACGATAGTCGGATAGAGCCTGCCATACCGTATCTTTTTCGGCGATCTCAAATTGCGCAATCCGCAGAACCCCCTCAAGCACCCTCAGTAGATCGGTTTTGGGGAAGTCATACGCACTTTCCAGGACCCACACCAATTCGCACAGAATGATGGGCTGAATAAGCATCTTTTCGCCTTTGGCAGCAGCCCCTTCGATGGCTTTGGCGGCTGCTTCGGCCTGCCTTTCATCATCCTGCGTAAGATAACGGACCAGTACGTTGGTATCCAGGCCTTTGATCATTTTCCTTTTCTCCGCTCGCGAATTACCTGATTCATCTTCTCTACCGAAACGGCCGGCCGGCCAGGGCGATGCAACAGACCTTTTAAACTTTGAACATCTTCCAATACCGGTCGGACTAATACATCACCATCTTCCTGGATGATAAAATCAAGCCGGTCGCCGGGCTCCAGTTTCAAACGATCCCGTATGGTTTTAGGAATGACCATTTGTCCTTTACTGGTTAAAGTAGAGGTGGGCATGTTCGCCTCCGCTTCAATCTTACTTATTTGAATAAATCTTACTTTATAGTAAGATATTATCTCGACCTTGTCAATACACTTAATCGTCTGGCCCTCCTTCACTTTTTATTTTCATTCATGATTTCAGAATGATAGTCAGGACACGGCCCGGACGGGAGGGGGAATCTTTCGGGAGCACAAGGCAGTATTTCTTTCATGGGTAAGGGCGGGGCTTCCGCCGAGGATGCCTTGCCTTCCTTCGATCCCGCCTTTCCTTTGCGGAAGAAAAGCAGGGACTATGGTCCAATCTTGTTCCCGCCGGTGCTCCCTCTTTCATCCCCCTCCCGTCCGGGCTTCGTCTATCACTGTGAATTCATCAATTTATTTAAAAGTGAAGGAGGGCAAGATTTAGAGGCTGTTGACAATATTCAAGAGATATGAGATATTTATGCATGGCTCGATTTGAAGTCTTGAATCCGGTGGCCCAGACCATGGAGAGTCAGTTCACCTGGCAACCCGTCCGGGTGAACTTGCGGGGAGGCGGACCGATAACCATGCCCATTGAAGAATAGACAAGGAGGGATGGGAAAAATAAATGATGAGGCTCTTGCAAAAGTCATAAACACCGTCATTCCCGCCCCCGCTTTCGCGAGGGTAAACTTCAGCGGGAATCCAGGGCAGCCTGAAAAACCTGGATCCCGGGTCACGTTTCGCCCCGTACACCATGCGGTGCAGGGTTTCGCTTGCCCGGAATGACAATTGAGCGACGGATTTTGAGATTTGCAAGACCCACCCATTAAATGATTTAATGGACAATGGGAACCTGGATGCTTCCTGATGTCTGGGGCCCTTTTTTTATGTGCCTCCGAACCTGAACTTTTAGGGGGATAATGAATGATGATTACTGATTACCTTCCCATTTTCATTTTTTTAGTGGTGGCGGTGGGATTCGCCCTGGTCACCATATTCCTTTCATCGATTATCGGCAAACGTAAAATAACCCCCCAGAAAATGATTCCTTATGAATGCGGAATGGATCCCATTGGCCAAGCCCGCAAACCCTTTTCCGTGAAGTTTTACATCATCGCCATGCTCTTCATCATCTTCGACATTGAAGCTGTTTTCCTCTACCCCTGGGCCGTGATTTTCAAGGAACTGAAAATCTTCGGTCTGGTGGAGATGGCCATCTTTATCGCCATCCTCCTCGTGGGCTTCGTCTACGTCTGGAAAAAAGGAGCCTTGGAATGGGAATAGAAACTCATCTGGGAAATAATGTCGCCACCGCTTCTCTGGAAAAGTTAGTCAACTGGGCCAGGAAATCCTCTCTCTGGCCGGCGGGATTCGGGCTGGCCTGCTGCGCCCTGGAGATGATTGTTGCTGCTTCCGCCCGGTATGACCTGGCCCGCTTCGGCATGGAAGTTTTCCGTCCCTCTCCCCGGCAGGCCGACCTGCTGATCGTCTCCGGAACGGTGACCAAAAAGATGCTGCCGGCAGTGGTGAGAATATACGAGCAGATGCCCGAGCCCAAATGGGTGATCGCTATGGGGGCCTGCGCTTCCAGCGGCGGGATCTTCGACACATACGCTACGGTCCAGGGGATCGACCAGTATCTGCCGGTTGATGTCTATATCCCCGGATGCCCTCCCCGTCCCGAGGCCCTGATCTATGGAATTATAAAACTTCACGAGAAGATCAGCCAAGAAAAGCTGACGGAAAGGTAATCGACCATGGATCTGGAAGTCCTAACCAGCAAAGTGCAAAAAAAATTCCCGGAATCCGTTCTTGATGCTTCATCTTTCCGCGGAGAAAACACCTTAATCCTTCGGGTGGAGGATATTCTCCCCATCTGTCGTTTTTTGCACGATGACCCCGAGCTTTCCTATGATTTTCTGACCGACCTGTGCGGCGTGGATTTTTATCCCCGCGAGCCCCGTTTCGAGGTCATCTATCATCTATGCGCGATGAAAACCAGAAGCCGGCTGCGCCTTAAAACTTCCCTGCCCGGAACGGCCCCGCATTTAACTTCCGTTGTATCTGTCTGGAAGGGAGCGGATTGGATGGAGCGCGAAGTTTTTGATATGTTCGGCATCAAGTTCGACGGACACCCTGACCTGAGGCGGATCCTGCTCACCCCTGATTGGGAAGGGTATCCCTTACGTAAAGACTATCCGCTCAGAGGGTAAAACCCCTGGCGACGGAGAAAAGTGGAAATGGCTAAAACGGATACGATGATAATTAACATGGGGCCCCAGCACCCCAGCACTCACGGCGTTCTGCGGGTCATCCTGGAGCTCGACGGCGAAGTAGTGGTCAAGGCCACCCCGGACATCGGCTTTCTCCACCGGGGGCTGGAAAAGCTGGCCGAGAGCAAGACCTACCACCAGTGCATTACCTTAACCGATCGCCTGGATTACGTGGCCGGCATGACCAACAACCTGGCCTACGTTCTGGCGGTAGAAAAACTTATCGGGATCGAAGCTCCGCCGCGGGCCCAGGCTATCCGGGTTTTACTATCTGAATTACAGCGGATTGCCAGCCACCTTTTCTGGTTGGGGACGCATGCCCATGACATCGGGGCCATGACCCCGCTCTTTTACGCTCTTAGGGAACGGGACGAAATTCTGTTCATGTTCGAAATGGTTTGCGGCTCGCGTCTGACACCTTCTTACTTTCGTGTTGGGGGTCTTGCTCAGGACTTGCCGGAAGAATTTGAAGCCAAGTGCCGGGAGTTCATCCGGACCTTTCCTTCCCACGTTGATGAGTACGAAACGCTCCTGACCAGGAATAAAATATGGATGCGGCGCACCCAGGGGGTCGGAGCCATCTCCGGAGAGGAAGCCATCAATTGGGGGTTGAGCGGCCCGATTCTTCGAGCTTCGAACGTGAACTGGGATTTGCGTAAGGCCATGCCTTACTGTGGATACGAATCCTATGATTTCATCGTTCCCACAGGGAAAAATGGCGATGTGTACGACCGCTACCTTGTCCGCCTGGTGGAGATGCGCCAGTCGAATGAAATCATCCGCCAGGTTTTGGACAGAATGCCGGGCGGGAAAGTGCTGGTGGACGACCCCAGAGTGGTTTACCCTCCCAAGGCAAAAGTCCAGGAAAGTATTGAGGCCATGATTCATCACTTCCACATCGCCAGCGAGGGGTTTCCGGTTCCCCGGGGGGAAGTTTACGCCAGCATTGAATCGCCCAAGGGGGAATTGGGATTTTATCTGTTAAGCGACGGCAGCAACAAACCCTTCCGCTTCCGGGTGCGGCCGCCATCTTTTATAAACTTGAGCGCTCTGTCCACAATGGTTGAAGGGCGGTTGATAGCCGATGTAGTAGCTATTATCGGGTCCATTGATATTGTCCTGGCTGAAGTAGACCGTTGATCTCCGAGGCTCTGCCATGGTGCTTAAGCAAATCGTAGATAAATTAGGGCTGAAACCTCTTTCCGCTCTGTCCAACCTCTCGGCAGAAATTACGGGCGGTTATGTCAGCGACCTTTTAAGCGACGTGATGGCCAATGCCAAAGCCGGCGACCTGTGGGTCACCCTGCAAACGCACCAGAACATCGTGGCTGTGGCCAGCCTGAAAGAGATTGCCGGCATCATTCTCATCGGCGGGAGGGAGCCGGAAAAGCAAACCCTAACCAAGGCGGACGCGGAAAATATTCCCCTTCTTCTCACCGACCTTCCGGCCTTTGAAGTGGTCGGGAAACTTTACCAGATGGGGATTTCAGGACGGAGATGAGCGGGTTGGTTCCGTGCAGGACCTTTCGCTACACATTCTGGACATAGTGGAAAATTCCTTGGCAGCAGGGGCGAAACGGGTGGAAATACGTCTGGAAGAAGATTTGCAGGAAGACCGGATGACCATAGAAATCGTGGATAACGGTTGCGGGATGGATGAAGAAATGATTCAGCGCGCCCTTGATCCTTTTTTCACCACCAAAACTGTCCGGCGCGTGGGGCTGGGGCTGCCCTTGCTTAGCGAAGCTTGCCGGATCAGCAATGGCGAGCTTTGCCTGCAATCCTCCCCTGGACAGGGCACCAAAGTGCGGGCCACGTTTCAGCTAAGCCACATCGACCGCCAGCCCCTGGGCAATATGGGCGATACTTTAATCACGTTGATCGTGGGGCACCCCGAAGTGGATCTCTTCTATGAGCATCGTAAGGACGGAGCTTCTTTTTCCCTGGACACAAGGGAGATCAAGGGCGCCCTGGGCGATGTTCCCTTGAATGAACCCCAGGTGGTTTCCGCTTTACGCAGACACATCCTTGCGGGTCTGGAAGAGTTGGCCGCTTGAGGAAAGAAGGATCATGATCAAGGAGAGGCATAGAATATGAACGAGGAACAAGGCCGGGCAGAAACTCCCTCCGGCAAGATCCCCCCGGAGCAGTGGAAGAAGATCGACGCGATCATCGATAGGTATAAGCATAAACAGGGAACCCTGATTCCTGTTCTCAAGGAGACTCAGGAAATAACCGGTTTTCTGCCGCTTGAAGTCCAGCACTACATTGCCGAGGGCATGAAGCTTCACCCCAGCCAGATTTACGGGGTGGTAACCTTTTATTCCCTCTTCACCATGACTCCCCGGGGAAAGCACACCGTCCGCGTCTGCATGGGAACAGCCTGTTATGTGCGCGGCGGGCAAGCGATTCTGGATCTGTTACGCAAAGAATTTAACGTGGATGTGAACCAGACCACGCCGGATCTTCGCTACACTCTGGAAGTGATCAACTGCCCGGGAACATGTGGCCTGGCGCCGGTGCTGTGCGTGAATGAAGACGTCCACGGAATCCCCGAGCCAGCCAAAGCCCTGGAGATTTTAAAGAACTATACCTAAAAAATTTTTTCTCTCCGGGAGGGATATAACTATGGCCAAATTATCCATCGAAGACCTGAAAAAAATTAAAGAATCCGTCCAGGCAAGTGTCACCCTCCGTGAAGGAGGGTCCCGGGCTAAAGTCAACATCCACATGGGCACCTGTGGCATCGCTTCCGGAGCCCGGGGGATCATGACCGCCGTCATGGACGAGATCGAAAAGGGGGACATCAAAGACGTCATCTTAACCACCTCTGGGTGCGCAGGGCTCTGCAGCCGCGAACCCATGATTACGGTCGAACTCCTGGGGAGCGCCCCCGTAAAATATATTGACCTCACCCCGGATAAGATGCGGGAGATCTTCTCCGAGCATGTCCTTGGCGGCAAAATCCTGGAAAAATACGCCCTGTCTGTGGGAAGTGAGACGACGTTTTAGAAGTTTTGGAGGCTATCCATGGCAATGAAAGTTTTTCGGTCCCACCTCCTTATGTGCGCCGGTACCGCCTGTGTCTCTTGCGGAACCTTCAAGGTGCGGGAGCGTTTGGAAAAGGAACTTAAGGACCGGGGGCTCGCTGAAGAAGTGAAGGTCGTGATCACGGGCTGCAACGGTTTTTGCGCCGAAGGCCCGATCATCGTGGTTTACCCTGAAGGTATCTTTTACGGAAAGCTGAAACCGGAAGACATGCCCCTGCTCGTGGAAGAGCATATCCTCAAAGGCCGCCCGGTTCCCAAGCTTTTTTATAAAGAACCCGTCAAAAAAGAAATCGTTCCCCTTCTGAAAGATATTCCGTTCTTCGGCCTGCAAGTTCTGCGTGTACTGCGCAACCGCGGATTGATCGACCCCGAGAATATCGACGAGTACATCGCCAAGGATGGATACGTGGCCCTGCACAAGGCCATAACCCAGATGACCCCGGAGCAGATTATCGCCGAGATGAAAGAATCGGGCCTGCGCGGCCGGGGGGGGGCGGGTTTCCCCACAGGAGACAAATGGGAGGAAGCCAGAAGATTCAAGCGCTTCCCCAAGTATGTAATTTGTAACGGCGACGAAGGCGACCCCGGGGCCTTCATGGACCGCTCCATACTGGAAGCCGATCCCCATGCGGTTCTTGAGGGCATGGCCATCTGCGCCAAAGCCATTGATTCCAACGAAAGTTATCTTTACGTCCGTGCCGAGTATCCTCTGGCCATCAAACGTTTGAACCAGGCCATTGAGCAGGCCAGAAGCTATGGCCTGCTGGGAAAGGATATCTTCGGAACGGGGTTTGATTTTGATGCTTTTGTCTATCCGGGAGCAGGAGCTTTTGTTTGCGGCGAATCAACGGCCCTGATGTTTTCCCTGGAAGGGAAGAGGGGAATGCCCAGGGCCAAACCTCCCCGCTCTGCCGAAGCCGGCCTCTGGGGCCAGCCCACGGTTTTAAACAACGTGGAAACTTTTGCCAACGTCCCCCAGATCATCCTGAAAGGGGCCACGTGGTTCAACAGCCTGGGCACGGAGAAGAGCAAGGGAACCAAGGTTTTTTCCTTGGCCGGGTCCATAAATAATATCGGCCTGGTTGAGGTCCCCATGGGCATTACTCTCCGTTCGATAGTTTATGACATCGGGGAAGGGATCAAAGACAAGAAGAAGTTCAAGGCTGCCCAACTGGGAGGGCCGTCCGGTGGGTTTGTCCCCGAAAACCTTCTGGATACGCCGGTAGATTACGAATCTCTTGAGGCTACAGGAGCGATCATGGGCTCCGGCGGGATAGTCATCTGCGACGAATCCACCTGCATGGTGGACTCGGCCCGATTCTTCACCAACTTCTGCGTGGAGGAATCCTGCGGGAAATGTGTGCCCTGCCGGATCGGGTTGACGGTCATGCTCCGCAAATTGGAAGATATCGGTGAGGGAAAAGGCCAGGAAGGAGACGTGGAGTTCATGGGAGACCTGGGCCAGCATATAGTGAGAATGTCCCATTGCGGGCTCGGGCAATCGGCTCCCAATCCCATCCTCTCCACGATCCGCCATTTCCGTCATGAATATGACGAACACATCCGGGAGAAACGTTGTAGCGCCCTGGTCTGCACACACTTGATCCGTTTCCAGGTGAACGAGGAGAAGTGCAAAATGTGCGGGCTTTGTTTGAAAGCCTGTCCGGCTAACGCAGTTACCTGGGAAAAAAAGCAGCCGGCCAAAATCATCAAAGATCTTTGCACCAAGTGCAAGTCCTGTATCCGGGTTTGCAAGTTCTGGGCGATTGATTAAAAACTTTGCCACAGAGGGCACAGAGATCACAGAGATATAACTAAAATTTTTAGAATAAAAAACAATTTAGAACACGGAAGAACACAAATAAACCTAAGGTAAAAACCTTAATATAATTTTCAGAAATTGACCGTTAGTAGTACAGAGCAAAATAAATTCAAAACATAAC
>JASEHN010000091.1 GCA_030018715.1 Thermodesulfobacteriota bacterium
CAAATGGCTAAACTGTTACAAGAATTTTAATTTCTTATCTTTTCCAACTTATATTTTTTTATGCGGTTGGTTAGCATCTTCCGGGTAATCCCGAGAAGTTTTGCCGCTTTTTCTTGATTCCAGTCCACCTCCACCAATTTCTTAAAAATCCATTTCCTTTCCAGCTCAGAAACCTTATTCATCAGCCGGACCTCTCCCTTTTCTGCCTCGGACCCATCTCCTTCGCTTAAAAACAGCCGGGGGGGAAGGTCATTTAGAGTGATTACATTCGCCGTGCAAAAGATTATCATCTGCTGGACGATATTGGCCAGTTCCCTTACATTCCCATACCAGGGGTAAATTTTCAACTGTTCCAGAGCCTTAGGCTCGATTCGTATAGGATCCTGTTTCTCTTGATATTTTTTTAGGAAACGTTTGACCAGCAGCGGTATATCTGAGGCGCGCTCCCTCAGGGGTGGAACGGTAATGGGCAAAATACTCAACCGGTAGTAGAGGTCTTCTCGAAAATTTCCTTTTTTCACTTCTTCTTCCAGGTTGCGGTTTGTTGTACACAGAATGCGAACATCCACTTTTGTCGGTTTACTCTCTCCCACTCTTTCAAATTCTTTCTCTTCGATGACCCTTAAAAGCGTCTTCTGCAGATGAAGAGGGACCTCCCCGATTTCATCCAGAACCAGTGTTCCTTCATGGGCCATCTGAAAACGGCCAACCTTATCTTTTATGGCCCCCGTAAATGCGCCTTTGGTGTGGCCAAAGAGTTCACTGGTAAGAAGGGTGTCGGTCAGGGCTCCGCAATTTACAGTCACCAGCGGTTTGTCTTTCCTAAGGCTGTTGTAGTGAATGGTTTTAGCGATGAGGTCTTTCCCTGTTCCGCTTTCTCCTTGAATCAGGATGGTCCTCCCCGACTTAGCCACTCTCCCGATAATTTCAAAAATACCAAGCATCTTGGGATGCTGGCCGATGATGTTGGGAAAAGAATATTTTTCGCTGACTTCTTTGCGGAGATAATTCAGCTCCCTTTCCATTTCCTGGGTTTTGAGCGCCTGCCGGATGATGATTAAAAATCGTTCCAGATTGTTGAAGATGGGTTTTTCGAAGAAATAGAAAGCTCCTCGTTTCAAGGCTTCTACGGCCATTGAAACAGAGCCATAGGCGGTGACCATAATAACAGGGATTTGGGGATCCGTTTTTTTAGCTTCAGCCAGTAAATCCATCCCGCTCAGGCCGCTCATTTTTTCATCGGTAATAATCAAGTTGACCGAATCAGCCTTAAGCCTTTCTAAGGCTTCCTTTCCGTTGCCCGCAGGAATCACCCTGTACCCTTCATCGGTTAAAACCTGGCAAATTCCGAAGAGGGAATTGGGTTCATCGTCAACAACTAAAATTTGGAAAGGAGTCATCGGGAATGCTCCCCGGCAACCTCTGAGGCCTGAGTCTTGGGTAACTCCACAGTGATAATTGTTCCTTTCCCCTCTTCACTTTCGATATGAATTTTTCCATCATGCCGCTCGGCAATAATCCTGCGGCAAATAGCCAAACCCAGCCCGGTTCCTCTAAGTTTGGTTGTAAAAAATGGGTGGAATAGGAACGGCAGATTTTCTTTTTTTATTCCCGGCCCATTATCCACAAAAATGACTTCTACCCATCCGGGTGAAGGTTCGGCCTTGAAACGCGTTTTGATGATAAGCTCACCCTTTTCCCCCATGGCCTCAATACTATTTTTAACAATGTTCAAAAAGGCTTGTTTGATTTCTTCGTAATTGACTAAAACTTTCGGAAGCTTCGGCTGTAATTCTTCCCTGATTTTAATCTTCTTGGTTAAATCCGCAAAAATATGGGAGATAACATTGATTACCGCAGAAATGACTTCGTTTGCATCCACCTGAACGAATCGGCTTCTCACCGGCGGTCGAATAAAATCCAGACATTCTTGAACGAATCCGGTAAGATGCTGGACTTCCTCCTGAATAATCCTGATGGATTTTGCCTGCACTTCATCCTGTAAATTGGACCTTCTTTGAATGATGGCCAATGCTCCGCTGATGGCATGAAGGGGGTTGCGAATCTCGTGAGCCAGAAACGGGAAAAATTTTTCGAAAGAAGAAAGTCGCGCGTATTTTTTGTCTTCCATCTGGGATTCGCGAATCTTGAAGACTTCTTTCACAGAATTGATTAAGAGTTCGTTGTTGAAGGGCTTCGAGATGAAATCTTCCGCTCCGGCTTTCATGAGATCCACTGCCACCTGCTCTCCCCCATAAGCAGTCAGAATGATAACGGCAGTTTCGTTGTTCGTTTCCTTTATTTTTTTTAAAACTTCTCCTCCCGATATGTCGGGCAGATTGAGATCCAGGAGAACTAATCCAGGGGATTCAGATAATACCTTTTCAACCGCTGTTCGTCCGTCCGGAGCGATAGAGACCCGGAATCCATGACGGCCCAGTAACTGGCCAATCATCTCGGCTAGTTCCAGGTTGTCGTCCACCACCAAAATTTTTTCCTTATCTAATTCCATTTTCTATTTATTATATTGGACACAGATAAACGCAGATTTTCAGGATTGTTAAATAAACAATATCTATTATCACATTCATTAATTTTAATAGGGTGCAAGGCATAATATATATCACAACTCACTGACTATAGTGCTCTCGCGTCTTACGGCTATTTATAATTTTGCATTTTTCAATTTACATTTACATCTGCGTTCATCTGCGAAAATCTGCGTCCAAAACTATTTAAGTATCTGCAAGGTCGCTTTGGCTTCTTCCGCTCCTAAAAATTTTGGATCCAATTGTAAAGCCTTAGCTAACTCTTTTTTAGCCATTTCTTTATTTTCAGTTTTAAAGTAGGCCATCCCCAAATGGTATCGCATAACCGGATTGTCCGAAACCTTGTCATTTGCTTCCTTCAAGTAGGTGACCGCCCTGGTAAAGATATTTTTCTTGTAATAGACCCACCCGAGTGTATCGGCAATATGCGGATCATCAGGGATTTGCCCTTTGGCGGTCTGGGCCAGGGAAAGGGCCTCGTCGATATTCTCTCCTTTCTCCGCATAGAGATAAGCCAGATTATTGGCCGCTGGCGCGAATTTGGGATTTATCTTTAAAGCTTTCTGATAATGCTCTTTCGCTTTATCATACTTTTTCTGGAAATCGTAAATCATCCCTAATCCCATGTGGGCGGAAAGAGATTCGGGGGCTTTCTGCAAGGCTGTGTTATATTCTGCTATGGCCTGGTCCGTTTTTTTCTGCCGGACGTAGAAACTTGCCAGGGAGATGTAGAACCCCGGCATATTGGGGTTTATCTCCACTGCCTTCCTGTAGTTGTTCTCTGCTTTGGTCGCATCTTTGTCTATCTCCTGCAGTCGGCCCAGCATGTTGTAATAAAAAGGATTTTGGGGAGAAGCATTGGCCTGCTTTTCCACTCTTGCGATGGCTTTCTTGTTATCTTTTTGACTGACGTGTACGGCCGCGACCAGATAAAGGGCCTCCAGAAAATTGGATTGGATGGAAAGGGCCTTCTCTAATTGGGTCAATGCCTCCGGAATTCTTTTTTGCGCTAATAATGTTCGGCTCAAATGATAATATCCCGCCGGGTTTTTCGGATTTATGCGAATAACTTCCTCAAATTCCTTGCTGGCTTTGGGAATGTCCTTCTTGCCAAAATAGGCATTTCCCAGGATCAGACGGGCCTGGATGGAATTGGGGTCATTCTTCAAAATTTCCTGTCCCCCTTCAATGGCCAGGTCGAAAGCTCCCGCCTTCAAATTGATGTCAGCCAGCAAAACCCGCGGCTCATTCCACCCCGGGTTGAGTCTTACTGCCTCAGTCAGTTCATTTTTCGCCTGCTGGATATCTTTATTTCCCATGTGGGCAAGGGCGAGGAGGTAACGCCCCATAGCAGACTTGGGGTTTTCTTTAAGATAAGGCTGCAGATGGCCGATGGCTTCGTTGAATTCATTCTTGGCCAGGTGCAACCTTCCTTTCAAGAACATCCCCTCGAGACTCTTAGGATTGATTTTTATAATGGCTTCAATTATCTCCGAGGCCTCAGAATATTTTCTATCATTCAGAAAGATCTCAGTTAGTTTTGCCCTGGCCGGGATATTTTTTGAATCAACTTCGATCCCTTTTTTATAGGTCTCGGTCGCCTTATCTTTCTTGCCCCCCGCCAAATAAAAATCCCCCAGGTGGAGAAAAGAGGAAACTCTTTGGGGATCGACTTCAATTCCTTTCAGGAACTGCTTTTCAGCGTCTTCCGGTCGTTTAATGGAGACGTAAAAATTTCCCAGGGTCATCCAGGACCCTACCTCCTTGGGAGCGATCTGGGTAACCCGTTCAAGCTCTGCCTCGGCCTGTTTATTTTTTCCGGTCCTGCGGTAAAAATCAGCCAGGGCATAGCGGGACAGGATAAATTTTTCATCCACCTTGATGGCCTCTTTGAACATAACTTCTGCCTGGTTGAAATCTTTTTTAAGGACATAAAGGTTGGCCAGATGGAGGTAGGCATCAATCTTTTTGGGATCCTGTTTAATCGCTTTCCCTGCCTCTGCTATCGCTCTCTCCAGATTATTTTCAGCGAGATATACCGAGCTCATTAAAAGAAGACCGGTATGACTGTCGGGTTCTTTTGCCAGAACTTTTTCGGCTTGTTCCCTGGCTTTTTTAGGGTCCCGCGATAGAAGGTAGAGATTCCCTAATTGAATGCGGGCATCCAACAGACCCGGATCCACATCAACACTCTTGGTAAATTCAGAAAAGGCCTCTCGAATCTGCCCAATCTTCAAATAAGCCAGGCCCAATTTATAACGCGCTTTGGCGTCTTTAGGTTCGATCTGGAGGACATTTTTATACTCAATGATGGCCTCCTTGAATTTATTCTCCACAAAGTATTTCTCTCCCCTTCCCCAATGGCGCTCTTTTTTGGCTTCTTTGCTGCAGCCAGTGAGAAACGAAAGAAAAAAACAGGTAAAAATAATAAAAATAAAACCAAGCCGTCGGAGGTGTAAAAGAGGCATTAACCCCCCTTTAATCGATGGATTTGGATTCTCACAGCTTTCGGTCTGAGAATGTTCTTCTAACATTTACAAGAAAGGAATGCCTAAATTATAAATTCGCAGCGCGAAATTCGAAACAAGTCCGCCTGAGGCGGATGCAAAATACAAATTATCCAAACAAAAAAGCATTGAATTTTGATATTTGAATTTCGAATTTAGAAACCCACTTCAAAATTTCAAACATCTTTGGCTATTTTTTATAACATATTTTTAGAAAAAGGAAAAGAAACCATTTTGAATAAATTGCCCACCCCCCTCCCTCGCCCCCTTTTCGCAAAGGGGGGGGATGGGGGGATTTTCTGGGCGATTCGGGCTATTGGTGAGGTCAACTTTTTTAGCCGTTCACCATAATTTGGGGATGATCCATAATAAATTAGCCACAGAGGGCACAGAGATCACAGAGTTTTTAAAACCATAATTAAGAAAAATTAAAGGATATGTCAAACGTCTAAAGTATCCAGTTGCAGGCTACACTAAAGTTGAAAAAAGGAATTTCCTATAAAATATATTTACTTTGTTGGGAAAAAAGGGAATTTCATTTCCACTCCTTTGGGAAAGAAAAGGAGAATATTTTTACAAAAGTTAATAAATTTAATTTGTTAGTTGCCATTTAATTTTTGGCTTCCTTTTTGCGTTATTATTCTATTGCTATGTTGACCAGGCGAGAAGTATTAGCGGAGCTTAAAAGATTGGGATTGGGAACACCTTCATTGCTCAAAATGTCCCTCAGAGATTTTGAAAGATATATGGGAATTCATCACGGATTGAGAATTGCAAAAACGAAAAAAAAGCTTCGTTAAATCTTCCTGCCCTCCAGGTAGATATAAAATAGGGCGACCCGCCATCCTGTCTTAAAAATTGCCGGAAGATGGCCCAAGAAATGCCTCTCCATGGGGGAAATGGGGAAAAAGTGGAAATACCATTCCACTTTTAAAATAACTGTCAAGCCCCACAAATAAATTTATTTAATAATATTAGATTGTTATTAGGCAAAGCACTTACGGCCTATTTATTGCAAAATTCTGTATTTACGGAGATTTTATATGAAAAAAATTCTTTTCATTTTTTCAGCCTGTTTTTCGCTAATCCTAATGTCGTTTTCTGTGATTTATTCCTTAGGAAATTACCGGCTCCTCATCTTAGGAATATCAGCTCCAGGGCAGGCGGGGAAAATCGTTATTCCAGAACCCTTTATATTGCTTTCTCTTGGCATAGCAATGATTGTTCTTGCGGGGTTGGTAAGAAGGAAGTTTTTGAGGTCTTGACCTAAAGGTGCTGCGGTGTAGTTGGGCTGCTGTAATGACTCTGCTTTTTTTTAAACTCAATCCCCTTCCCCATTTTACCCGCCTTAAGCTTTATGTTTTTCCCCTTGCGCCATGCGTCTTGTACCTTGCGCCTTATATTATTTAGGGGAAAGTTGGAAAAAAAGGGTAAGGTCCGGGAATTCGCCTTTTTCTATGCCGGTAATCTGGATATCTTTCAGGACAATCTCCTTCAAATCTTTTCCGGAAGCCACCAGCCTTTTCAGCAGCAGATTTCCTTCCTGGATCTGAATTTCAACCCGGACTGTATCGAAAAGGCTCAGGGGCAAAGGGAGTTGTGTGCCTCGAATTCCCTGAATCTCGCCCCGCTGCAGCAAAGCCCATCCCTGCCCGTTCAACTTCCCAAAATCATCCTGCACCCATTGAAGCGTTGCCTCTCCGCTTAGCCTCAGCGGGAAGGAAAACTCATTTGGCGAAGATACTTTGACCACCAGATTGTTGAATCTGATTTTTATCCGGCCCTGATTCTTTTCGGATTTGATTTCACCCTGCAACTGCTGAGAGGACTGTAAATCTTTCAGATGGAGATCAGTTTTCCCCCACAAAAAACTCACAGGGTTAGACTGGACGGCCACGTCAGGAAGCTGAAAAAGAAGAGCTTTGGAGTGAATGCGTAACTTTTCAAAGTGAAGGTGAAAAGGAAAAGAAGGCCCTATCCTGCCGATGGACAAACTCAGCGGAAGCTTTTCTTCGAAGTTTTGAATGACCGCTCTTTTTACTCCATCATAGGGAAAGTGCCATAAAAAGAAAATGTACAGGAGTGAAAGGGCATAAAAAGTATATCCGAATATCTGCATGGGCGATTTGATTAATCCTGTATTATCCCCGGTAGAATACCATCTGCAGGGTGATGTCCAGGTACCGGGGAGTTGTGTAGCGGGGCTTTATGGCCATGCGCGCGATACGAAACCCCCCGGGGGAAGACTGGATTAAATAGAGAAAACGGGTCAGGTGAGGAAGGTCTGCTTTTTCCATCGATAACTCGACTGTCATTATTTCCGCTCCGCCCCCCACCGCCGGAGTTGGTTTGATGGAACGGATATTCTGGCGGAGGCCGGACCGTTCAACCCAGCCATCCAGTTTGGAGAGCGGCGAGAGAGCCCTTTCTTCCACCGGAACCTTCTGGGCCATAACCGTTCTTAGCTGTTTTAAAGAATCGTACTCATTCTTGAGCAGACGAAGCTCTTTAAGTTCCCGCTCTTTTTGCGGGATGAGCCGCTCCAAATCCCGGGCCCGCTTGAGCGCAGGGTATAAAGCCAGATGAAATACCAACAAGACCCCGATGATGCAGGCTCCACTGACGAGAAAGGCTTTTTCTCTGCCCGAAATCTTCACTCCTTAAATCCCCCGTTTCATCTGAAACTTGAATTCGATCACGTTCTCTAAGGCGCTGGCCCGCGCCGTTTTTAACTGGACATCTTTGTAAAGATGAGATTTGTCCAGCTTTGATTTTATGCGGTTGACTGTCTCGAAAGAATCTGCCTCCCCGCCCACTTCCACTGTTTCTGGTTCCACGATCAGGTCAGTAACCCTGATTTTCCAATCGGCCTCTACAATCGTGCTGAATTCGCGCAGGATTTCCAGGGGTGAGCTAACTTTAGACAGCCCCCCCAGGGCGTCCACGCGTGCCTTTTCTTCCTGCACGAAATTTTTCATCTGCTGGACTTCGTTGACTACCTTCTTGACCCCGGGCTGGGTCTGCAAAAATTCTTTGCGGATCTCGGCTTTCAGGTCCTGGTATTTTCTTTCTTTCAGGTATAGGTTCACTGAAAAGGCCGCAATCCCCAGGACGGCAAGGATGATAGCGTAGGAGACGAGAAGAGTCACCCGGGTTTTTTCCTTTTTAGCCTTCCTTACGGAAACAAATTCTTCCTGCCGAAAGTTAACCCGCTCTGCCTCCCTGGCGGACTCCCGGAAAGCAGCGCCGAGGGCCACAGCGAGGGCATGGTGGTGTTCTTCGGGAACATCCGGCATCAAGGCGGGAGAAATTCGATTAATGTCCAGGATGGCTACAGGGATTTTTGGATTTTCGCCAAAAACTTCTTCGATACCGGGCAAGGCGGCAGAGCCGCCCGTCAGGAAGATTTTTTCCACGGGCTGGCCCGCTGGACTTGATTCATAAGAGATCAACGTCCGTTTGACTTCATCGGCCAAGTGGCTTAAGGCGGGCGTGACCATCCCGGCTATGGAGATTGACCGAATCAGGGTCAGGTTTTCATCATGCCAGACGATCATCGTGGTCTTCTCCTGCCCCACATCCAGAAGAGCGCCGGAGGAAATGCCAATTTTTAGGTTCCTGGCCAGCCAGAAAAGGGCCAGGGCTTCTGGAACCACGCTTTCCGGGTCCAGACCCGCCTCCTCCATCAGGGAAAGTTGCTCTTTTAGTTCCTCTTTCCTAACAGCAAAGGCCAGGGCTTTATTTCCGTCAGGACCTCCTTTGGTCATGTAAAAATCAACAAGCACCTGATCGATGGCCAAAGGGAGCAAGGGCTCGACTTCAAATTTTATTACCTGCTGGTTCTTTTTCCTCTCCTTGAAGGGGAGCGAAAGCCGGTGGACCATCATTCGATGCGAGGGAAGGGATACGATTATATTTTTCCCCTCTTTTTCTCCCCCGGGAAATATCTTCGCCAAAATCTGGAGTTTCTCGCCCCGGGCCTTTTCCGCACTGCTATAAGGATAAAACCCGTAGTTCGTTACCCGATGCCCCTGCCAGGTACGGGTCAGTTCTACGGCTTTAATCCCGGTTGAACCAAAATCCAAACCCCAAGTTTTGATACTCATTCTCTGGCCTTCTTATAATTTGATGGCTTCGTAAAAAGTCCATCTGCGGCGTTGCGCTTCACCTTCGTCGT
>JASEHN010000092.1 GCA_030018715.1 Thermodesulfobacteriota bacterium
AAGAGATTATCCAGGCCGCGAGCAAAATATTTATAGAGAAAGGGTATCATCTCGCAACCATCCGGGACATTTGTAAGGCTTCAGGGTTAGGTCCCGGAACCCTATATAATTACATCAAAAAAAAGGAAGATATCCTTTACCTGATTTACAATCAACTTACCATGATGCTCACTCAGTGCTTAGTGGAGACTATCGAAAATACCAGGAAAGATCCTTATGAACAATTGAAAGAAGCATTGAGTAAGACCATAGATACCACATGGGATTATCAAGATTTAATCCTTCTAATGTATCAGGAAACAGCCTCCTTAGACAGAGAATCCATGCATAACATCCTCAAGAGAGAAAGCGATTATGTCGCTCTCTGGGAAAGAATCCTTGAGCGGGGAGAGAAGCAGGGAATGATTATCAGGCGAAGCCGAATGGACGCGGACATCATCGGTTTCCTTCTGGCTTTCATTCCCTTGAGGCGGTGGAATCTCAAGAAAAAGTTCCGGGAAGAGGAAATTAAATCCGGACTTATTGATTTTATCATTCGGGCCTTGGGAATATCCAAAAGAAAAAAATAAGATGATTGTTTAATTTACTGACTTGAATTTCTTTTTTAAAACTGATTGAGCGTTCACTCTTAAAAAGGAAGGAAATGAAAAAAGAAACTTTATTACAGATGCATTACATGATGTTAAAGATTCGCAGGGTGGAAGAGCGTATCCTGGAAATATTTGCCCAAGGAAAAATCCCGGGATTTATCCACGTATCCATCGGCCAAGAAGCCGTTCCAGTGGGAGTCTGCTCCGCCTTGAGACCGGACGATTACCTCTCAAACACCCATAGAGGACATGGACAGGCATTAGCCAAAGGGGCTGATTTAAAAAGATTTATGGCAGAGATTTATGGCCGAAAAGATGGTTATTGTCAGGGAAAAGCGGGTTCGATGCACATTGCCTGTAACGATTTGGGAGTTATAGGCTCGAATGGAGTGGTGGGAGGTGGGATTCCTATCTCTCTCGGGACGGCGTTTGCTTCGGTATATAAAGGAAATGACCGAGTGACGGTGTGTTTCTTTGGGGACGGGGCGACGAATGAGGGAACTTTCCATGAATCCCTGAATCTGGCTGCTCTCTGGAATCTTCCCGTCGTTTTCTGCTGTGAGAACAATGGATGGGCAGAGTTTACGCCTCAAAAGGTCCATACAAAACTGGAAAATCTAAGTATCCGGGCAGAATCTTATGGGATGCCGGGAGTGACTGTGGATGGGAATGACGTCCTAATAGTTAAGGAAGAGGCAGAGAAATTGATCGCGAGGGCTCGGAAAGGGGAAGGGCCATCGCTTCTGGAATGTAAAACTCACCGGTGGTTTGGCCATTTTGCTGGGGATGCTCAAAAATACCGATCGGCCCAGGAGATCGAAGAAGTCAAAAGCTTTGACCCCATATTGAAATTTCAGAAATTATTGCTTGAGAAGAAGCATTTGAACCCTAAAGATATTGAGGAGACGGAGGCCAAAATTAAATCAGAAATCGATGAAGCAGTAGCTTTTGCGGAAAAAAGCCCAATTCCAGGGATAGAAGGACTCTTAGAAAATGTCTATACGTAAATCTTGCGCTTACGTAAGGGAGCCCAGATGGTCAGGGTTTTTTATTTTAGAAAATATTTTTTCGGGCGCTTGGGCAAAATTTGGCGTCCTATGAGGGAAACAGGAAAATGAAAGAGGTGCGGTATATTAGGGCGATTACCGAGGCCCTCAATGAAGAGATGGCCCGGGATGAGTCGGTTTTTGTCATTGGTGAGGATGTAGCCTACCCAGGGGGTTCTTTTAGCGCCACTCGAGGCCTCCTCGAAGAATTCGGGGAGAGAAGAGTTAAGGACACGCCCATCAGTGAAGCGGCCATTGTTGGCTTGGCTTTGGGGGCGGCCACCCAAGGCCTCCGTCCTGTGGTTGAGATCATGTTTATGGATTTTTTAACGGTTTGCATGGATCAGATTGTCAACCAGGTTGCCAAAACGAGGTATATGTTCGGCGGCCAGTATCAGGTTCCCTTGGTGATTCGCACCCCATGCGGGGGAGGCCTAAACGCGGGTCCGCAACATTCTCAATGTTTGGAATCCTGGTTTGCCCATGTTCCTGGTCTAAAAGTTGTGATGCCGGCCACTCCTTACGATGTAAAAGGGTTACTTAAAGCGTCGATCCGGGATGATAACCCGGTCCTCTTCGTTGAGAACAAAGCCTTGTATGGGTTAAAAGGGGAAATTCCTGAAGAAGACTACCTTGTGCCCATCGGCAAAGCAGACGTGAAAAAACCAGGGAAAGATGTAACTGTCGTGGCAACGTCGCGAATGGTTCATCAGTCTTTAGAAGCTGCCAGAACTCTTTTTGAGGAAGGAATCGAAGTGGAAGTCATCGACCTCCGGACGATATCTCCCTTGGACAAAGAAACGATCTTCCAGTCGGTGGAAAAAACCTCGAGGTTGGTGGTTGCGCATGAAGCGGTAAAAACATTCGGAGTTGGGGCAGAAATTGCGGCCATGGTTGCCGAAGAAATGATTGATTGCCTGGATGCGCCGATCCTCAGGGTCGGTGCCCCTTTCACTCCCGTACCGTTTAATCTTGAACGCTTCTATCTTCCCAATGCAGAAGATGTGGTCAGAGCCGTCAAAAAGGCGCTGGCCTATTAAAAATATAAAGCGCCGTCAGAGCAAAGGGAATTAGAGAAAAGGTAGATCTAACAAAAATTATCTGATTTTCGCTGCAGGATATTCAATTTTCCTGAAAGTAGGAGAACGAAATGAGGGCAGCAGTTTGGTATGGACGGGAAGATATTAGGATCATGGATCTTCCGGAACTGGTTGTAGGCAAGGATCAGGTAAAGATCAAGGTTCGATGGTGTGGAATCTGTGGGTCGGATGTTCACGAATACCGGGAAGGACCGATGATTATTTCTAAGAAACCCCATCCTCTCACAGGAAAAAGTTCGCCAATTATCCTGGGCCATGAATTTTCCGGCGACGTGGTCGAGGTGGGTGAGGATGTTAAAAGAATTGCGGTAGGCAACCGGGTTACTATTAACTGCCTCATTTATTGCGGAGAGTGCCTGTACTGCCGACTCGGGGAATACAACATGTGCCTGAAACTGGCCACCGTAGGTCTGGCCTGGGATGGGGCCTTTGCCGAATTTGCGGTGGTGCCAGAATATACAGTCCTCAAGATTCCGGACGCCGTCACCTATGAAATGGCCTCTTTTGCCGAACCGTTGGCTGTCGCCGTACGGGCGGTGAGGAGGAGCCGGTTAAAAGTAGGGGACACGGCGGTGGTAATCGGCGCCGGCCCCATCGGGCTCCTGGTCCTGCAAGCAGCCAAAGCGGCTGGCGCCAGCCGAGTTTTTGCTATTGAGCCCGTCCCACATCGAAGGGAATTGGCCAGGCGATTGGGGGCCAATGAAGTTTTCGATCCCGTCCAGGGGGATATGGGGAAAGAAATCGCCGAACGGACTGAAGGGTTCAGAGCGAATATCGCCTTTGAGTGTGTTGGGAATCAGAGCGCTTTTGATACCGCCGTTCGAGTCACAGGCCGGAGGGCGATGATTGTTATGGTAGGTATGGCCTTAAAATCTATCGAGGTCCCCTTCTTCCGATTGTGGGGGCATGAAAAAGAGATCACCACCTGCACGGGATATGTGGATGAATATCCAGCCGCCTTAGCCTTCCTTGCCGACCGCAGAGTTCAGGTTGAGCCCATGATCACGGAAAAGATTGGGCTCGAAGATTTTATTGAGAAAGGCCTTAAAGAGATGATCCGGAACCCGGAAAGGCACATAAAGATACTGGTAACTCCGGGAAGAGAGAAATGAATAAATTGGCAGTGTTTAATTTAACAGGGAAAGTGGCCATCATAACCGGCGGCTATCATGGGATAGGGCGGGGGATAGCCGAAGGACTTGCCGAAGCAGGGG
The DNA here is from genome assembly GCA_030018715.1 of Thermodesulfobacteriota bacterium. Classification (GTDB taxonomy): domain Bacteria; phylum Desulfobacterota; class SM23-61; order SM23-61; family SM23-61; genus JAHJQK01. The sequence goes on from JASEHN010000092.1 coordinate 3,951, forward strand.
CCGATGTTGTCATTTGTGCAAGAAATTTCGAACGTTGCGTGGAAGCCTGCGCCGAGATCGAGAAAAGGGGGGTGAAGACCCTTTCCATTCGCTGTGACATCACGAAATCAGAAGAGGTGGAAATTCTTATTCGAAAAACTGCCGACGAGATGGGCAGAATAAATATCTTAGTGAATAATGCCGGGGTAGGAGGAAGTGAAAAACCGATCTTAAAAATGTCCGATGAAGACTGGGATTACCCGGTAAATATCGATTTAAAGGGAGCTTTCCTTTGCGCCCGTGCAGCCGTACCAGAAATGATTAAACAGGGAGGGGGGGAAGATCATCAATGTGGCCTCGATAACTGCTATGATCGGCATGGCCAACATGTCGGCCTACTGTGCCAGTAAAGCCGGCCTGGTCCAGTTAACGAAAGTGATGGCCCTCGAATTTATCAAATATAACATTCAAGTAAATGCGCTTTGTCCCGGTTATTTTCTCACCCCCATGAACCAGAAATTTTTTGAATCTGAAATCGGCCAGAAGGTTGTTCAAAAAACCATCCCGATGAACCGGCTGGGCAGGGTGGAGGAATTAAAAGGAACAGCCATCTACCCGGCCTCCGCGGCCACCAATTTCATGACCGGCTCCTGCCTGGTGATCGATGGCGGGCAGACCATTTGGTGAGGAATAGAAAATGTCTTATGAAACTATTATCTTAGATCGCCAAGAGGGAATGGGTTGTCTGACGATCAACCGGCCCAAAGTGTTTAATGCCATCAATAATCAAATGATTGAAGAGATGAAAAAAGCCATTGAGGAATTCCATCAGGACAAGGTAGTTGGAGCCGTCATCATCACCGGAACTGGCAAGGCCTTTCAAACCGGGGCTGATATTGAGGAATTAAGCCAAATGTCCCCCCTGGAAATCCTGCGATGGAACCAGGGGGTGGTGGAAAGCTTCGACGCCCTCGAGAAAATGAGGCAACCTGTGATTGCGGCCATTAATGGCTATGCCCTGGGAGGAGGTTTGGAACTTGCCTTAGCCTGCACGATCCGGATTGCCGCCGAGTCGGCCAAGATGGGATTGCCGGAAGTAAAGATTGGAATCCTTCCTGGCGCAGGGGGAACCCAGCGACTCCCCCGTCTTATCGGAAAGGGTTTGGCCGCGGAGATGATTCTAACGGGAGAGATGATTGACGCCAAAGAAGCCTATCGCATTGGGTTAGTGAACCGTGTCGTTCCAGCCGAACAATTAATGGCCACTGCGGAAGAAATTGGCAGGAAAATCCTAAGGAATGCACCTATTGCGGTAGCTTTAGCTAAAGACGCCATTGAAGTAGGAAAAAATCTTCCCCTGGATGGAGCGATCCAATATGCCCAGAAGAATTGTATTATTTGTTTTTCTACGGAGGACATGAAAGAGGGAACGGCCGCTTTCCTGGAGAAAAGAAAACCCCAGTTTAAAGGACGATAGACATGGCCATACAAGTCGTAATGCCCAAGGTCGGCCTTACCATGACGGAAGGGAAGGTCGTGGAGTGGAGAAAAAAAGAAGGGGAGAGGGTTGAAAAGGGAGAGATCCTCTTCGTTTTTGAAACCGAAAAGACCACCTTTGAAGTGGAAGCCCCCGAATCGGGCATTTTGGGTAAGATCTTGGTTCAAGTAGATGAGACTGTGCCTGTGGGAGGTGTTGTCGGCCTGATTGCTCTAGCAGGTGAGGCAGTGGAAATTCCAAAGGAAAAACCAATGATAGTCCCCGGCGAAAAAGAAGAACGGCCGAGAGAGGTTCAAAAGCCCGCGGTGGAAAAGATTCGGGCAACGCCTTTGGTCAGAAGGATGGCCAAGGAAAAGGGTTTGGAATTAAAAAGAGTTCCCGGGTCTGGTATGGGAGGAAGGATCCGCCGGTCTGATGTAGAAAAATTTCTTATTAGCCAGCCTCCGACACCGGCTGTTTCAACCATTCCCGAACGGGCAGAAAAAGGAAATTTGGTTAAATTGACGGGCATGCGCAGGATCATTGCCCAAAAGATGCTGGCCAGCAAAGTCGAGACGGCCCAGATCTACATGAGCAGTACCATCGATGCCACTCGGATATTAGAAGCCAGAATGAGGCTTTTGCCGGTTATTGAAAAGAAGACAGGGGTTCGTCTGACCATCACCGATATCCTCATGAAGGTTACAACCGTCGCCTTATCCCTTCACCCGGTCATCAATACCCGTTGGACACCCGAGGGTATTCTCTGGCTGAATGACGTTCATATGGGAATGGCCATGGCCCTGCCTGAGGGACTTATTGTTCCCGTCATCTGGGATATTGGCAAAAAGTCACTTTCTGAGATCGCGAGCGAGAGGGCGGAATTGGTAGAAAAAGGGGGGAAAGGCAAACTGGTCCCCGACGACATGAAGGGAAGTACCTTTACCTTTTCTTCAATGGGAATGTACGGGATAGAGGAGTTTTGCGGAATTATCAATCAACCGGAGAGCGCTATCCTTGGGGTAGGGGCGATCATCGATAAACCCGTGGTTATAAACAAAGAAATCTTGGTTCGCCCCATTATGAAAGCAACTTTAAGCTATGACCATCGAGTGATCGATGGAGCCAAAGCTGCAGAATTCATGAAGACTCTAAAAGAACTTATGGAAGATCCTATCTTAATTTTGGCCTGAGGAGAGGGGAAGAATGGGAGCGACACAAGTCGTCGTGATCGGCGGAGGAGTTGCTGGATACCCAGCGGCACTAAGGGCAGCCAGGTTGGGAGCGGAAGTTACCCTTGTCGAAAAAGACAAAATTGGGGGTGTTTGTCTCAATAAAGGTTGCATTCCTACAAAGGTATTCCTCCATACGGCATCAATCTTTAAGGATTTTAAGAGAGCGCCAATTTTCGGGATAAGAGCGCAGAATGTAGAGATAGATTTTAATGGTTTGATAACCAGAAAGAAAACAGTGGTCGAACGATTAACAAAAGGGGTAGATAGTCTTTTAAAAAATAAAAAAGTGAAAGTGATTCATGGGACAGCCTCCTTTATCGATTCAAAGAAGGTAAAAATTAAAGAAACAGAAGAGGTATTATCCGGAGATAAATTTATTCTTGCGATGGGATCCACTCCCTCGCAACTTTCCATTCCAGGAAGCGAGAAAGTTCCCCTGCTAACGAGTGATGACCTTCTGGAAATTAAATCCCTTCCCCAAAGCCTGATAATCATCGGTGGAGGATACATCGGGGTTGAATTTGGTCAATTTTTCAATCGCATGGGTACCAAGGTTGAAATCATAGAAATGATGGATCAACTTATACCCGCTGAAGATCAAGAAATTAGCCAGGGATTGAGAAATGTCCTCGAAAAGGAAGGAATCAATATTTTCACCAAAGCTCGAGTTCAGAAAATAAAGGAAGAAGAATTGGAGAAAACAGTTGTCTTTTCGACTCCGACTGGAGAAAAAGAGCTAAAAAGTGAGATGATTGCTCAAACAGTTGGGAGGAAACCTTACACTGAAGGAATGGGGTTGGAGAAAATTGGGCTCGGAGTTGAAAAAGGAAGAATTGTCGTAAACGAAAAACTGGAAACAAACATTCCCCATATTTATGCAGCCGGGGATGTGATCGGAGGAATCATGCTTGCCCACGTGGCCATGGCTGAAGGAGAATGCGCGGCTCGCAACGCTTTAGGTGTTCCTTCTTCTATCTCCGATTCCGCTATCCCGCGCTGCATCTATACCTCTCCGGAAGTGGCATGTGTGGGTTTAACAGAGAGACAAGCCATTGAAAAAGGAGAGGTGCAGGTTAGCCGTTTCCCCTTCCGTGCGGTGGGAAAGGCCACTTTAATGGAAGAGACGGAAGGGATGGTCAAGATCGTAGCAGGAAAGCAGTACGGAGAGATTCTGGGGATTCATATGATTGGACCGCATGTCACTGACCTAATTAGCGAAGCCGTTCTTGCTATCGAGATGGAAGTAACGGTTGAAGAGCTGGCGCACATGATTCACCCCCATCCCACCCTTTCAGAAGGTGTTGGGGAAGCAGCCATGCTGTTAAGCGGCGGGGCCTTGCATCTTCCCTAAGGATCTTCCAGGTTGAGGAGGAAGTTAGTATGGATTTTGGATATACGAGAGAAGAAGAAGAGTTCCGCAAAAGACTTTGTGCTTTTTTAGATCAAGAGCTGACCGAAGAGATCGCCCGCCAGAATTGGGAAGATAAAGGGGTCGGGCCGGAAGCGCGGGAATTCAGCAGAAAATTAGCGGCCAATGGGTTTTTAGGAATGAGCTGGCCGGAAGAATACGGGGGGCAGGGGTTATCGCCTACTTACGATTTCATCCTTTTGGATGAGTTAGGAAAACGGTGGGGGGCGCATGTTCCCTTAGATGTAGGCTATACCATGGTGGGCCACACGATTTTGCGTCGCGGCAGCGAAGAGATGAAGAAGGAGTTCTTACCCAAGATTGTCCGAGGCGAGATTGAATTTTGCCTGGGTTATACAGAACCCAACGCTGGCTCAGACCTGGCCGCGATGAAGATGCGGGCGGTAGAGGAAGGAGATGTATACATCATCAACGGGCAGAAGACCTTCAACACCGAAGCCCATTATGCCGAGTATCACTGGCTGGCAGCCAGAACGGACTTTAATCCCAATATTCCCAAACATAGGGGGATAAGCCTTTTTATTGTTGATATGGACAGCCCGGGCATTACCGTTCGACCATTGTGGACCATGTCCGGAGAAAGAACCAATGAGGTCTTTTACGAGGATGTACGGGTCCCTAAGAATAGGCTGGTGGGGGAAAAGAACAAGGGTTTTTATTACATGATGGAAGCCATCGATTCCGAACGGAACCATGTATTTACTCCCTGCCGCCTGATGCCGATCCTGAACGACCTCATCCGTTATGCCCAAGAAACGGAATTCAACGGGAAGTCCCTGGCTCTGGATCCCCGGGTTCAAGATCTGTTAGCCCAGGCGGCCATAGAGCTGGAGGTCGCCCAGGTATTTGCGGAGCATTCGCGATGGATGGAGAATAATAATATTCCCATGACCTATGAACCAGAGGTAACGAAAATCTTCGTTTCCGAGCTGGAGCAGCGGTTAGTTAATGCCGGTATGCAGATTCTGGGCTTATACAGCCAGTTAGAAGAAGATTCCAAATGGGTCCCCATGAAAGGGAGGATCGAATGGTATTTTCTGCACTCCTTTATGACCACTATAGGAGCCGGCACCAGTGAGGTTGGTAGAAATGTTATCGCTCAGCGAGGTTTAGGTCTGCCTCGGGCTTAGTTGCTGGATAGATTTTTGTTTAATATTTTTGG
>JASEHN010000696.1 GCA_030018715.1 Thermodesulfobacteriota bacterium
CGGGACAGATGGACTTTTTACGAAGCCATCAAACTTGGCCATAACGAGAATCCGGCTTCCTTCCGCTTCCCCTTTTTCTTTTCTTCCTGGGCTTCTTTTTCCTTTCTTTTTTGCTCTTCTTTGGCTATCTCTTCCAGGCACTTCTCAATTAGAGGTTTAATTTCCCCCTCCAGACCAAAGCCGGGATATTTTTGCAGAATCCCTTCAAACCTGCCGAAGGCGGCCCTGTATTTTTTTGTGCGGAAATAGAAATGGCCGATGTAAAATTCATGTTCGGCCAATTGCCGCTGGCAGATTTGCGTCTTTTGTTTGGCGTCTTCTGTATGGGGGCTCTGGGGAAAGTTCTCAATCAGGTAACGAAACTGTTCAATAGCCTTCTCGGTCTCGGTCTGATCGCGATCCAGCGTATGCATTTGTTTAAAATGAGACAGACCGACCTGATAAATGGCATAAGGAATTTCCGGATGCAGCGGGTGAAGTTTTTTAAATTCTTCATAATTAACTATGGCCTCGGCGTAGGTTTTGCTGAAAAAAAGCGCGTCGGCAATGCGTAATTCCGCCAGAGGAGTATAATGGCTGAGAGGAAATTCTTCCTTAAATTTTTTGAATTCTTCAGCGGCTTGTTCATATTTCTTTTTTTGAAATAATAACATGGCCTTATTATACATTTCTTGTGGCGTTACCTGAACTTCTTTTTTCGCCCACCAAGCGCACCCCGAAATTCCTCCTAATAAAACGAAGCCCAGCAATAAGAGGATAATGATTTTAAATTTTTTTTCCTTCATACGGAATTGCCTTTCAAAAATTCAGTTTTATTTTTTCTGGATCATCTCCAAATTAGTTGGTCGAATATTTTATCAAAACCCGGCAAGGGATCGGAAGGAAAGGTCCGCCTCAGGCGGACGCCGCAAGCATCGGCGGGATATTCGCTTTCCTAACCACCCGGCTCGCCTTCCGCAAAGCACAGCGGGGGCAGGAAAAGAAAGGTGCGGAGGATAGAGGATAGAGGAAAACCCCCGCCCCAGCTTAAGAGGAATACGTGCCTCATGATTGCCAGCAATATGACTTTCCTTCCGAGCCCCTGAAAGTATAGGACATTTTACCCATACCGGCTCTCTGCGTCTCAACTAATTTGGAGATAATCCTTTTTTAAATTTTAGGATTAATAGCCTGTTTTACCCAGTTAATGATATCTTCAGTGGAAGTTCCGGGAGTAAAGATCGCTTGAACTCCCTGCTCTTTTAACTTGGGGAGGTCTTCGTCCGGTATAATGCCCCCTCCAAACACTTTGATGTCATCCGCCTTATTTTCTTTTAGAAGCTCGATGACCCGCGAAAAAAGGTATTTGTGGGCGCCGGAAAGAATGCTCATCCCAATCGCGTCCACATCTTCCTGGACCGCGGCGCTGACGATCTGCTCCGGAGTCTGGTGGAGCCCCGTATAAACAACTTCAAAACCGCCGTCGTGTAGGGCCCGGGCCACCACCTTAGCCCCACGGTCATGTCCATCAAGCCCCGGCTTGGCAATCAAAATCCTGACCTTCCGCTCCATCTTCCCTCCCAAACAAAAAAATCTTACCACAGAGACCATCGAGTAGAGAGCAGGCGCGCAAAGGTACAGATCAATGACTTCCAATGTATCC
>JASEHN010000695.1 GCA_030018715.1 Thermodesulfobacteriota bacterium
GAAGATGGGGTATACGAAAGAATTTGCCGGCGCGGTGGAAGCTTCGGCTTCCACCGGCGGTCAGTTCATGCCACCCATCATGGGCGCCGCCGCCTTCATCATGGCGGAGTTTCTGGGGATCTCTTATCTCACCATTGCGACCTGTGCTATCATACCCGCCTTCTGCCATTTCTTCGCCGTGGGAGTCATGGTGCACTTGGAAGCCAAGAAGAACAATATGAAAGGAATTCCCCGGGATCAACTGCCCAGCGTGCCCAAACTCATCAGGGAAAACGGAACTCTGGTGATTCCTCTTATTATCATCATCTGGCTTCTCATTTCCGGATTTACGCCTTTCTTGGCGGCTTTTTGGGGGATCATCAGCTCGGTCGCCTTTGCGCAGACCGGACCCCGTACAAAAAGCTTCTTTATCGCCGTGGCTGCTGCGACTCCCATTGTCCTTTTTTTGTGGAATCCTTTTGCTGGCCCGGCGATTTGGACAGTTGCCTGGTTGGCCTTAATCCTCGGCGGCCTCATTTGGACGTGGCGGGGAATGGTGTTTTTCTACTGGATATGGGGAGTTATAGCCATTGCCCTTTTGCTCTACCTCCTGCAGCGGGGAACAGCACCCGGGCTCGCCGCCTTCTGGTGTAATTTCTTTGTCATCGTCGTCGGCCTTTTCTTGAAAGACGGTCGCATGAAGATCGAGCACGTCATTGATTGCTTGGAATGGGGAACGAAGAACGCCTTGGCCATCGGGGCTGCCTGCGCTGCCGTGGGGTTCATCGTGGGGACCACCACTTTAACCGGGCTGGGACTTAAATTCGCCTCGGTCACAATCGAGTTGGCCAGCGCCACCGCGGCCATTGTTGATAAATTGGATTTCTTCAATATCCTTATGCCGGACCACACCACCCTCTTCTTCCTCCTGGCCTATACCGGCGCCGCCAGTTTGATTCTGGGGATGGGACTGCCCACCACACCCAACTACATCGTCGTTTCCATAATCGCCGCCCCGGCGCTCCTCAAGTTTGGTGTGGCTCCTTTGGTGAGCCATTTATTTGTATTCTACTTTGGAATCCTGGCAGATCTTACCCCACCAGTAGCCGTAGCCGCCTACGCCGCCGCGGGAATCTCCCAGGGAGATCCATTCAAAACAGGACTACGGGCGTTTACCCTCGCCTGGTCGGGTATGTACGTCCCCTTTGCCTTCGTTTTCAGTCCGATCCTCGTATTCATGCCGTATATTCTTCAGAAAGCCCCGGGGCCCTTCCCTTACATGGAATTTTTCTTCATCCTGGCAACAATCCTTCTGGGAATCATTGCCCTGGGGGCCATTATCATCGGCTATTTTGGCGATCGCTTAACAAAAGGCGAACGCGTCATTCTCGTGCTGGCTCTGTTACTTCTTTGGTGGCATGAAACGTCTTCCAGCATTATTGGGGCGGTTATTTTAGGGGGGATTTATCTAAAACAGCGCTACCAAAAATTTAAAAGAGGCAGCCCTTACTCTGTTAGTCCATAAAGGACAGTCTCACTTAAGACGTTTTACTACCCGGTATTTGTCTTCACCCTTAGAAGCAGCTTTTGATAGCCCAAAATGCTCGTTCACTTTCCCAGGTCCGAGCCGCGAAAAAGCGCATTTGTAATCATCCCAGCCGGG
>JASEHN010000093.1 GCA_030018715.1 Thermodesulfobacteriota bacterium
GCGGGAATGACGGTGTTTAGAACTTTTGCAAGAACCTCTACAAATAATTTACCAAGCTCCAAGACCCAAATGCAGGAACAGAAAGACCCTATTATGAAAAATGAAGCTACCGTATGGGAAAGCGTCATGACCGCGAGAATGGCCCACAGGTGGGGATTTTTCGAATTTTCAGTCATCAAAATCCAAGGGGAAAATTCTTGTTCGTTGGTTTCCTCCTACCGGGGCATGAGCAAGTTTGGCAAAAACAAGCAGAACTGGGGCCAGTAGGTGACGATGGCAATCTCGATAAACCCTATGATCACGAAGGGAAAAGCCCCCCGGATGGTTTCCGAGAGGGGGGCCTTGGCCACGCCGGATATGACAAAAAGGTTCAACCCCACGGGTGGGGTAATCAGAGCAACTTCCATGTTCACGACCATGATGATACCGAAATGTACCCGGTCGATGCCCAGGTGTTTTAAGACCGGAAGGATGATGGGCAGGGTGATCAACATTATGGAAACAACTTCCAGGAAACAGCCGATCATGAGCAGGAAGATATTCACGAAAATCAGGAACATAAGCGGCGATAACCTTAACTCCACGGCCAGGCTAACGAGCCGCGCCGGTATGCCCGCCTCGGTAATCCAGTTACCGAACACGATGGCCGTACAGATGATGAACATGATCATCCCTGCCGACTTCATGGCGTCTCCCGTAATGGAGATGACTTCGCCAGGTTTTACCTCCCGGTAAACAAACAAGCTGATCAAGATGGCCACTGTTGCGGCCGTGGCCGCGGCTTCGGTTACCGTGACGATTCCCGAATAAATCCCCCCCAGGATAATAAAAGGCAGGGAGAAGGCCGGCGTGGCCTTGCCTGTGGCGCGTAAGGTCTCAGCCCAGGTGGCCTGCGGAGCCCCTCCGAATCCTTTGCGTCGCGAATACCAGGAGATCCATGATATGTAGAGTCCTCCTTCCAACAGGCCCGGCGCAACGCCCGCCAGGAATAGACGGGGGATTGATTCTTCGGCAAGGATCCCGTAGAGGACCAGGGCTAAACTGGGGGGAATCATAATCCCCATCGTCCCGGAGGCCGCTACCACCCCCGTGGCAAATGGTCGGGGGTAGCCATATTGCATCATGGCCGGCACGGCGATCGCCCCGATGGCCAGGGCGGTGGCCACGCTGGAGCCACAAATAGCCGCAAAAAGCATGCAAGAGACCACGGCAACAACAGCCAGCCCTCCCCACAGATGCCTCACGTAGCAATCGGCAGCCTGGATGAGATACTTGGATGTTCCTCCCCGGATCATGAACTGGGCAGCGATGACGAAGAAGGGAATAGCCATCAAGGGGAAGGTATCCAGGGAGTTGTACATGACTTCAGGGACCATGGTTATCGGTGACGGAGAATACAGAGCAATCATGACCATTGCCGTAATGCCCAGGACAAAGACGATGGGAAGCCCCAAACAGAGCAAACCCCCAAAGACGAGGAATAGAATCAGGATCATGAACGTGGCCTCTCCCGGCTTATTTCATGGATTTCCAGAATCTGCTCGGGATCGAACTGGAAAAGCAGCCGATAGATCCTTATCCCATACCTTAGGGAAATGAGCGTGCAACCAGCGGCCACCGACAGGTAGGGGATCCAGAGGGGAAATCGCAGGCTAGTGAGTGATCTTTCGTCGATGAGATAGATTAAAATGACGATCCTGTACGCAAATATACCCACCAATACACAGAAACCGAGGGCCAGAAGCCCATTTAAGATGGCCAGGGTGCGCCGGGTTTTAAAAGAAAATCGTTCCACTATTAAGCTGGCAGCCACGTGGCCCCTTTCGGCTGCCAGCGTACTGGCGATGATGAAGACGGCCCAGATGATCATGTAAATGGCAACTTCCTCGCCCCATTCAAGGGGCTTTCTAAGGATATAACGCGCAATAACGCCGTAAAAAGCCAGGGTAGTAGCTAAAAAGGCCAGGAGCCCGACGATAAACTTCTCGATCCAGTTCCATACTTGCAAAATCTTATTCACTCAAGGACCTCCATTGCGTTTATGTATAACAACTCTCCATCCTTCTTCCCCTATCCCTAAAGGGGGATAGTCGCTAACTTAAGAAAATTTCCTCCCTTAACAGGAGGGATTAGGGGAAGGGTTTGGGCCCCTTGACCCCTCCCGCCAGGAGAGGAGATTTCTTAAGGTATTTTAGTCCTCTTAGGTTTGTGCTCATGCCCGAAGAACAAAGAGACGGAATGAAAAAATCCATGGGCAAATTACATGCCTATCGCCTTCGTGGCTATTTTAACGAGTTCAGGATCATGCTTTAGCTCCTTGATCAACCCCTCTTGAATGGGCATTATATGCTTGCGCCACTTGGCCAACTCCTCGTCGCTGGGTTCGTAAATTTCCACTCCCTTGCTTTGCAGGAACTCCTGAGCTTCTTTTTGTTCGCGCCTGGCAATCTCCCGCTGTTTGGGCACATGCTCGTTCCAGACATCCAGGAAGATCTTTTGCAGGTCGGGTGGAAGGCTGTCCCAGAACTTTAAGTTCACCATGGGCACGTAGAAACCCATGAAGTTCCGGGTCATGACCCCATATTTTAAGCCGGCCTCATGGAGTTTGGCGCCCTCAGCGCTCTTGAGTGTTGTAGCCAGGCCATCGACGGTACCCGCGAGCAGCGCCATGGGCACATCCGGCCAGGCGATAAAAACGCCCGCAGCACCGAAGGCCTTGAACCGCTCTGCGGGGATGGAGCCGCCGGAATGGCGCATCTTCAGGCCTTTGAAGTCCTCTAACTTCGTGATCTTCCGTTTGGTGGTAAAACATTGATCGTAACCGAGCTCATACCATCGGCCCAGGGCCTTGACCTCTACCTTCTTTTCCAGCGATTTATTTACGGCACTCCCGACTTCGCCATCGACCAGGCTCTCTGTGATTTTAGCGGGCTGACCCAGAAACATGGGCAGCATGGCCAGGCTTGTGTTGGTGTCCCATCCCTCAAGCAGCCAGTTTCCAGGGACCGCCATCTCCACTGTCCCCATTTTCAGGGCCTTGGTCACGTGGGCACACTTGTAGAGCTGGGCGCTATGATAAACTTTGGGTTCCAGCTTGCCCCCCGACCTCTTGATCAATTCTGAGACGAATATTTCTAGACCCATATTCCGGGGGTGGTTCGGAACCGTATCTACCGAGATCTTAAATTCATACTTCTGCGCTCCCACCTTGCCGGTACTGAAAAACAGGGCTAAGGTGATACTTGCTGCTACGATGCCGAAGATCTTAAATAACTTTTTCATTTACTTGCCCTCCTTTTAAAATGGTTCTTAGTTCTTAGAGGATGGGATTTCCTCCTTTGCTGACATTTTCCCATTTCCTACGGGTCCGGTCAATGAAAATAGGTTCCCGGTTTATCCAGCACCTTCCAGAATACCCCGCAGCTCTGCTGCGGGGATGAATGGCTTAAGATAATCTTCCTGGGGGTTTAATACACCGCAGGAAGGTGCTGGATTTATTCGCTAACTTCAATGATTTTTTTCCGGCTCCACCAGTTCGATGAGCACGCCGTAGGTGCCTTTGGGGTTGATGAAGGCCACCTTGGAGTTGTGGGCTCCTCTTCGGGGTTTCTCATCGATTAACTGAACCCCTTTGGCCTTCAGGTCTTCCAGGGCTTTTTCGATATCCTTGACCTGATAGGCAATGTGATGGACCCCCTCCCCCCTTTTTTCGATAAACTTGTTGATGACTCCTTCCGGGGTAGTCGATTGCAGCAACTCGATGGCCGTGTCCCCAACGGGGATGAAGGTGGCTTTAATTTCTCTCAGGTGTTCCCGGTCATGAATTTCCATCTTCAGAATTTCCGAATAGAACTTCTCCACTTCTTCAATGTTCTTCACGGCCACCCCGATGTGGGCAATCTTATAAATCACTTTATCCTCCTTCTCGTTTTGGGCAATGAAGCCGGATTTTCTCGTAAAAAGCCGGCTTGCGCTTACCGGCCCCAGGGGGAAGGCCTGCGGGGCTCGGCCGGATAAGGATTGATTTATCTCTTATTTAATGCCCTTCTCCCCTTGGGTGGAGGAAACAAATTTGGCCGGGCCCAGGGGATGGCTGGAGAGATACAATTTTTCTCTGGATCTTTCTTTGTCCCCTGCCTGGACTTTTGATTTCAGGTGGGCATCACCCCATGTTTTTTCCAGGGCCGTCCCTCGATTTGCTTATTCTCCAGCATGAGCAGGGCATCGATGACCAACCGCCGGGTGTCTTTGGGTTCAATCACCATATCGATCAGTTGCTTGGAGGCGGAATAGTAAGGCGTAGAAAAAGTTTCCCGGTAATATTTTGTCTTCTCTTGGCGAAAGGCCTCCGGGTCCGCCGAGGCTTTGATCTCCCTGCCGTAGAGGATGTTCACGGCCGACTCCGCCCCCATCATAGCCATCTCGGCCGTGGGCCATACGAGAATTTGATCGGCTCCCACCTCGTGGCAGCACATCCCGGGAATGGATCCGCCATAGGCCTTGCGCATGATACAGGTGATCTTGGGCACGGTGGATTCCGACCAGGCATAGAGCATCTTGGCCCCATGACGGATAATGCCCCCGGATTCTTGGGCTACGCCGGGCATGTATCCGGGTACATCGACGAAGGAGATTATAGGAATGTTGAAAGCATCACAAAAACGAATAAAGCGCGATCCTTTATCTGCGGCGTTAATGTCAATGGCTCCAGCAAACACCCGCGGCTGGTTAGCCACCACCCCTACAGACCGACCCGCCAGCCGGGCGAACCCAATGATCATGTTCTGGGCATACCGGGGAGAGATTTCCAAGAAATCCCCGTTATCGACCACCTCTTTGATCACCACCCGCATGTCATAGGTCTTTTTTTGATCGGTGGGAACAAAGTAGGTGAGCTTTTCGCAAAGCCGCTGCGGGTCATCGCCCATATCCCGCACCGGTGGCTTTTCCCGATTACTCTGCGGAAGGTAGGATAAGAGTTTCTTGATCAGCTCCAAGCAGTCTCTATCATTTTTGGCCGTAAAATGGGCTACCCCTGAAATCGTGCTGTGGATCTTTGCCCCGCCCAACTCCTCAAAAGAAACGTCTTGACTCATGACCTCTTTAACCACGACCGGCCCCGTGATGAACATCTGGCTCGTTCCCTCCACCTGGAGGATAAAATCCATCAAGGCGGGGGAATAGACTCCACCTCCCGTGCATGGACCCATGATCGCGGCGATCTGGGGGACGACCCCGGAAGTCATCGTGTTTTCGAAGAACGTCTCGCCGTACCCGGCCACGTTGTCCATCCCTTCCTGCAATCTTCCTCCACCCGTGTCATTGAGGCCGACGATGGGAACCCCGCTCTTTCTGGCCAAACGGATGACATTACAAATTTTTTGCCCGTGGGCCCGGCCACAGGAGCCACCGAAGACCGTGGCATCCTGGGAGTAGACGAAGACGGGGCGTCCACCGATCTTCCCATAGCCTGTGGTCACCCCGTCCCCCAGGATCTTCTTTTGCTGCATGTCGAATTCAAAGCACTGGGTCTCGGCAAACATATGGATTTCCCGGAAAGTCCCGGGATCGAGGAGGTATTCCACCCTTTCCCTAGCCGTCAATTTTCCGGCTTGCCGGTGCCGCTCCAACTTCTCTGCGCCTCCGCCCTGCATGGCCAACTTTTTCTTTTCCTGGAGCAGCTTGACGCGCTCGTCCACGTCATGACCGTTCATATTCCCTCTCCGTCCTTTCGATTGATCATTGATTTAAATGATTTCTCCCTTACCCAGTTCGGTAATACCTTTGGGGAAAATCCCCACCGCCACAGCAATCCATTTCGGTCCCGCGCCCGGGCAGATATCCTAAAATTCTTTATGTGGAAAACCTGCCTCCTGAATGGTAGCTTTCCTATCCCCGGTCTGTTCATTGCGGCCCATTTCCGGGGACAGGACTTCTTTGTCAAACTTCTTTCCGGCTTCGATGTCCTGCACCGTGCAGCGGGCCCCTTCTTATTTGATCAGCAAGCCGACTAAATCACAGGCGCTTTTTAATCTTTCCATCCCCCAGACCTTTTCCACGATCTGTTCAGTCTGGCTCCGGTCCAGCGTTAAGTTGGATAAGCGACGAAATTTTCCCTTGACTTCCTCCTCGGTCAGGGGGTTCTGGGGGTGCCCCTTGGGATATATGCATTTCTCCGTCAGCCGGGTTCCATCCTTGGTCTGAATTTCCGCGTGGGCAGCCAGGGTTCCGGGATATTCTTCGACAAATTTCGGATCTGCCTCCAGGGTGACTTTTTTCATAAAATCCCGGATGCGGGGGTCTTTCAACCTTTCTTCTTGAAACTGATCCAAGGAAATCTGCCCATCCGCCAGCGCCATGGTCACACAGTAAGGAATGCTCAAGCGCGCAGCCAGGGAAGTTTCCGGAGAATAATTCATACCCTGCCCGGGGGCCGTGGGAGTCACCCAAAAATGAATGGCCTCCACGTCTTCCAGGCGTAATTTCTTTTCGGAGGCAATTTTCAGGACACTCAGGATGGGGGTATGGCTGCAAAGGATGGTGGGAAAGGCCTTCAGGCTGTCGGTCATAATCTCATAGAAAGATCCTATGCCTTCGGTAAGCAAAGGCCATTTAGGCTCATCGGAGTAAGCTTGGCAGAATCCGGACTTATATTCCAGGAGCCCTTTGGGTAAAACCGCCCTTTTATGGGTGATCCGGGCAGCCACGATCCCGTTCCAGGCAGCCAGCCCCGGATGAAGGCTCTTGGAGAAATCTCCAAAATCGATGCCATAGCGTAACCCGGAGGCCCCATCGGCAGCCAAGCTGATGGCCCGCTCGGTCTGATCCGCATCCAGGTCCAAAAGCTTGGAAGCCGCCACCGCGGCCGCAACGATCCCCAGGGTCCCGGTGGGGTGCCAGTATTTGTAATGGGAAGGCATGATGGCTTTGCCTACCCGCCCGGCCACTTCGTAGGCCATAACGATGGCTGTGATTAAGGAAGGGCCGTCAGCGCCGATCTTCTCCCCCAGAGCCAGGGTGGAAGGGACAACCGAAGCACCCAGGTGAGATATGGATCCCAGGTGGGTGTCGTCGAAATCAATGGTGTGGATTAAAGTTCCGTTAACCAGCGCCGCCTGGGGGGCAGAGGTTTTCATTCCGGCGATGTATACCGTGGATTCAGGGGACCCCCCCAACTCTTTCACCAGGTCAAAGATCCAATGAAACTCTTCATTGGCCAGGGTATAGCCAGCAATTCCGCAGCCCAGGGTGTCTAGAATGATCTCCTTGGTTTTCTGGATTACCTCTTTGGGCAATTCAGCAAAAGAGGTCCCCCTCACATACTCGGCTAAAACTTGCGTCGCGCCCATGATTTTCTCCTTTTTGTCTCCGCCTCCCCCGAGTTTCCTTTTAGGCCAAATCCTGCAGACGATTCTCGATGGCCACAAACGTGGACTTAGCAAAATGCTGGGCCTGCCCCAGGAACATAGCCCGGGAAAAGACCCCCATCTCTTCGACCGCCGCCTTACAAGCCACGGCCGTTTTCCCTTTCTCTACGGCCGTCATGGCAAAGGTAACTTTCTGTTTCATTCTAAGAAACCCGCCCGGGCCTTCCAGGGCTAGCCTCACAGAAAAATGTTCAGGTGGAGATATATCCACCATCTCCCCCTCTAACTTCATGTTCAAGGCGACACCAAGTACCTTCATCCTCAGCAGAGCCCGGAAACGGTTTTCATCCAAGATTTCCACCTGCTCCATACCCGGCAGGCTGCTGAAGATAACCTTTCCAATCAGGCGCCAGACTCTTTCCGGGGAAGTATTGACCACAAAATTTTTTTCCGCAATCTCTGTGTTCCTTTTCGGGGAATTTATGACCATGGTCTCTCCGCGGCCGCTTTCCTACCGGCGATGCGTCCAAAGACCAGGGCTTCCCCGATGTTGCAGGCTCCTTGATACAGGTAGCCCCAGATCGAGCCGAGTTCACCCGCGGCGTATAACCGGGGAATGGGTTGGCCATCGGGGTCGAGGACTCGAGACTCTTTGTCCCGCCGCGGCCCTCCCTGGGTATTAATCAGCGCCGGCCAAAGCGGCATAGCAAACAGCGGGGGTTCCAGAGCCCGAAGATCTTCTTTGGCCCGGCCAAAATCTGTGTCTTTACCAGCCCGGCAGTACTGGTTATACCTGGCGATGGTTTCTTCCAATATCCGCGGATCCACAGATACTTTGCCCGCCAGCTCCGCCGCTGTCTTCCCCTGAAGGATCCATCCTTTGGCAATCTCGGCGGAGTTATCCAGGCTCCAATTATACAGGTCGCGATTGTACCCGGCAGTGCCCCGGCTCAGCGGGCCACGGCGTCTGGTCGGTTCATCGAAGATGGCAAAAAGGGGCACGCGGGGGAATTCCATCTTCTCGACGTCAAAATGGGAGAGTTCTCGGTAGTACTCGTGGATCTCAATCCCGGCCTCGTTGACGAACCTCCGGCCATACTTATCCACGAATATGAACCCTTCGCTGAGGAAGGACACCCAAAAAGCTGCTTCAAACCCAGGGGCTTGAAAACCGATCAGGCAGGACAATCGCGTCATATGCCAAATATCCCCGCCAATTTTCTGCACCATACGGATGCCATCCCCGGTGTTGCCCGGAGTTCCCAAGAACATGGCTGGTTTAACCGGCAGGTAATCCCATTTCATCCTCGGGTCGTTCTCATAACCGCCGCAAGTCAGGATCACCGCTTGGCGCGCCTTGATAGAAATGGTTTTCCCTTCACTCTCGGCGATCACTCCGGTTATCTCGCCCCCCGGGGAAGAAATCAATTCTTTCGCCGGTGTGCTGGTTAGGACCTTAATTTTCCTCTTGGCCACCAGCCCGGAGAGAAATTTCCAGAGACGCTGAGAAGGTTTGCCCTCTTCCAAAGTCCCTTTGATGTTGTATTTGACCACCGTCTCCGCCCCGCGCACGTTGGGAAACCCTGCCCCGGCAATCATCGTCGGGTAAGCAACTTCCAAGGGGGTAAATACCTGGACCTCTCCCCCCATCTCGCGGATCCACTCCCCATTTTTCATGGCTTCCTCGACAAAAATTTCGATAATTTCTCGTTCGGTGGTTTGGCAGCTGAGGATGTCCAGATATTCGATGAATTCTTTTCCCTTCGGGATGATAATGTTGCCGCCGCAGATGCTGCTGTTTCCT
>JASEHN010000697.1 GCA_030018715.1 Thermodesulfobacteriota bacterium
CAGCGGAACATGAGTGGTCATCCAGGACTCTGGATATGGACTACGTCTTGAGGGTTCCTGAGAAATCAGGACATAAAAATTGGATTTTACCCCGAACGGAATTATATCCCCTCCGCTGATTGCCGGAAAGACAAGGTCTCTTTCTATGGCCACCGAAGTGGAAGGAATTTCTCTTTTTCCCCGCTCGACCATATTTTCAACGACGAGAAGACCGTCAGGGCGGACGTCCTTTATCCTCAACCAGAAAACGCCGTAAGGTTCTGTACTTGCCCCGCGGTATGCCTTATAAGGATTTTCACCCTTCATCTTTTCGGAAGATTTCAGAGAATAGGGAGTGGCCGTTTGCCAGGAAGAATTTATTTTTGCCGGGTGAACGGGAATCGCTTTTACCTTGTCCCGCTGCGTATGAGACAGCACTTCGGATAGCGTCCAATTCGGCGAGATCGCACCGGTTCCTGGAAGCCTCTTCCAAATGACTACGGGAACAGGATAAGAAGTAGGACGGCCTTTCTCTAAAACAAACAATGAAGTCTTATTGGCCGCCTGAAAAGGCTTCAGATCGACCATGTCTTCCATGAGGAGAATCCGGAGGGGAACCTTATTTTCCTTAAGTTCAAATTGCCGGAATCCTTCGCCAGCCCCTTTTGATTTAAAAACTTCGTGGGTAATGAGAAAGGCCAGTTTTCCCCCCTCCTGCAGGTAATAATCACAGGAGGCATAAGTGAACAGCATCGAAAAATCTTTTTCCCCTGCCCCGAGCCTTGCTTCATGCCCTTTCAAAGAAAAAAGGCCGTATCGCTTCCAGAGGTCGAGAGTTCTTTTGCGGTAATCGTCCGACAAGTATCCCCATCGGACCCAGGGGGGATTGCCGACTACAAAATCAAAACGGCCAAGATAGACAGGCGCAAAAGCGTTCTTGATGTACCTGGCCCAGATTCCATTCTCTCCCTGTTCTTCCAGTTGTTTGATCTGGTTGTAAACCCGCAAAAGAAGCCTTCGATCCCTTTCCGGTAAAGGCAGTCTTTTCGATAAAAGATTGAAAAAATCTTCCGGGCTGTACTTTCCCCGCAGGCCGACTTCGATCAAAGAGGTAAATTGGTCGATTTTCTCCTTTTCCTGCACGGCTGAGGGAAAGAGAAAATCCCCTTTGCTTGTCGAAAAAACGACATCTTCAAAAGGAAGCCCGCCCTCACAGTTGGCGCGGGTAGGCGCCAAAACCGAATCGCAAAGATAGACGGGAATGGATATTGGTCTGACGAAAGGAATAAACGGGGCGAAAGCGATTAGGTAATTTGTTCTGGCCGCAAGAACTGCCAGCGGATTGAGGTCGAATCCCACTATATTATTCAGGATGAGACGGCCGGCCTTTTCCCAATTGATTTTTCGTTTCAGCCTGAGGTTCTGGATCACGCGGTTAATGGCTTCAACTAAGAATGTGCCGGATCCACAGGCTGGATCCAAAAATCTAACACTCGGATCACCCTGGTAGCCGCTCCGTTCAATCAGGTATCCAGCCAGCCAATCGGGGGTATAAAATTCCCCAAGGTCATGCCGGAGTTTTTTAGGAACGATCAGCTCATAAAGGTTTTTCAACAGGTCGCGGGTCCAATCCGGCTCCA
>JASEHN010000698.1 GCA_030018715.1 Thermodesulfobacteriota bacterium
TGGATATCCTTCGTGGATTTTTAACCAACCCTCGCCCCGCTCCTTCAAGGTGGAACCACCGCCTCATTTTGGAAAGCGCAGCGGTCTTTCGCCTGGCTCCCTGGAGCGGCTTTGACATATTCTACTAATTTCTGAGACACCACACTAGCAAACATTAGAGTTATAATGAATTTCACTCTGTCGTGGCCCGGGAGCCAGGACGATGAGCGCGGTAGCCCTTTAACCAAAGGCGGAAGGATATGCAAACAGTAAAAGCAAAAGTGATCGATTTCCTGAAACGGTACGAGATGGATTTTCAGGATATCGACATGGATAAGTATTGCCATATTTTTCTGGATGAAATGGGAAAAGGGCTGGCGGGTGAAAAAAGCTCTCTGGAGATGATTCCTACCTACATAGAAGTTGACCAGGAAGTGCCGGTTGATGAGGCGGCTATCGTAATCGATGCCGGAGGAACCAACTTCAGGGTGGCCACTTTATATTTTACCAGGGAAGGCACGCCGGTCATTGAAAATTTAAAAGTTTTTCCAATGCCTGGAACCAATGGAGAGATAAGCAAAGAGGCTTTTTTTAATACGATGGCCAGTTATTTGGAAAATGCCCTGGGAGCAAGTCGCAAAATTGGATTCTGTTTTTCCTATGCGGCAGAAATTTTACCCAACAAAGACGGAAGGTTGATACGTTTTTCGAAAGAAGTTCGGGCCAGGGATGTGGAAGGCCAGATGATCGGAGATAATTTACTCCGGGCCATTCGCTCGCTGGGGCATAAGGAAGATATGAGTGTGGTTCTATTGAATGACACCGTAGCCACCCTCCTGGCCGGCAAATCAAAATTTAGCGGCCGGAAATTCAGCAGTTACATTGGTTTTATTTTGGGCACAGGAACCAATTGTTCCTACGTGGAACAGAATAACAACATTTTAAAGACTCAAGGTCTACCCAGAGAAAAAAGCCAGATCATCAATGTCGAATCTGGCTCATTCGGTAAAGGACCGCGGGGGAAAATTGATCTGCTCTTTGACCAAACAACCGTCAATCCGGGAATGTATACTTTTGAAAAAATGATTTCAGGGGCCTATCTGGGGGAATTATTCCTGAAAACCTTAAAGATAGCGGCGGGAGAAGGACTCTTTTCAGAAAAACTGATAAGAGAGATCTTAAATATTAAGAGCATAGAAACGAAACACATGAACTACTTTGTGTCCTCTTCCCCCGGAAAGGAAAATCCTTTAACATCCCTTCTGGCATGCCGGTCTGATGATGATTGTATGGCCTTGTATTATCTATGCGATAGATTGATTGAAAGAGCCGCTCTATTGACTGCAATCAATATATCGGCTGCTGTTATTAAATCCGGCAAGGGTGAAAACCCATGTTGCCCGGTTTGTGTTACAGCCGAAGGAAGTGCCTTTTATGGCTTACATGGTTTAAAATCAAAGGTTGAATATTACTTAAAGGATTTTTTGGTTGAGAAACATGAAAGAAATAACGAAATGATTAATGTTGAAAATGCCACATTGATCGGGGCCGCAATCGCCGTTCTCACCAACTGATATTGACTCACTTCTTTCTCTTTTTATATTTGGATCATCTCCAAATTAGTTGATCAAATTTTTAA
>JASEHN010000094.1 GCA_030018715.1 Thermodesulfobacteriota bacterium
GTGGCGGAGAGCTTTTTACTTTGCCATCCCAATTTTGACTTTTTACGAGATCATCTTTACTGGATAGAAAAAAAGCGCCTAAGGCCTTCAAAAAAGAGCATTGAAGGCCCCCGCGCTTTTAACGATAATAATACTCGACAAAGGAATAGTACAGATTTTCTTTGCTCGTGGAATTAGCCAACAAACCGAAAGTAAAAATACCCCATAGTTGTTTTTTACCTTTTGTTATCATATAAATCTGTCTTTACCCTGAGCTTCTTGCAAAAGTCACTTACTCCGTCATTCCGCGAAAGCCGTCCGCCTCAGGCGGACAGAATTTCTTGAAAATCCTGGATTCCGGGTCGCGCTTCGCTTGCCCGGAATGACGATTTCCTCTACTTTTCAAGAGTTTTGCAAGAGCCTCCCCTGTTAAATGGTAAACATCTAACAGGGTGCATCCGCCTGCAAAATTTATTCTCTCAATCGGCGAAAGCCCAGTCGCCGTCCTTGACTACGATCATTTCGAAGGCGTCTTTTTTCAGTCCGGTGTGATCTTCCGCAGACATGTTAAAAACACCCCCCGTTCCGGGCCAGTTTTTGATCTTGGTCTCCAGGTAATCCCGGATTTTGGCCTTATTCGGGCCCACGGCCTTCAATGCCTCCACGAGCATCATAATGCCATCATAGGCGTGACCGCCGAAGGTACTCACCTCGGCCTTAAAAAGCTTTTCATACTCGGTTTTGTACTTCATAATTACTGGTTTTTGCGGGTGGTCGGCTTTAATTTTTTCAGCCACTACAAGCCGGCCCAAGGGACATAAAACACCTTCAGCAGCCCCACCGGCCAGCTCGATATTCCTCTTTGACCCGAAACCATGGCTCTGATAAAGGGGTATGTTCATGGATAGTTGCTTCCAGTTCTTGGTCACAATGACCTGGGGCGGCCCTACGGACCAGTTGACCACTGCCTGGGCGTCCGTCCCTTTGATCTTGGTCAGTTGAGCGGTCATATCCGAATCTTTCGGGCCATAGAGTTCATCGGCGATGATGGAGATCCCGTAAGCCGGCGCCACCCGTTTCAGTTCCTTGCGACCGAAATCCCCGAAGCCGGTAGTCACGGTGATGATGGCCACGCGGGAGATTCCTTTCTTCTTCATGTGGTCATAAATTGTTTCCACCGCGGCCGTGTCTGTCTGTGGTGTTTTGAATATCCAGTGATTCTGCTTCTTGGGCATCTCAAATGTCTTGGCCTTGAGGATTCGATCCAATTCTTCTTTGGGAGTGACGATCGATAGAGCCGCGGCGCAAGAGATTAAAGGGGTTTTAGCTTTTTCCATGATCGGAACCACGGCCATACTCTCTCCTGTGGTGGAAGGGCCGACGATGGCCAAGACTTTATCTTTCTCCAGAAGCCTTTGCACCGACAAGACAGCTTGACTTTCTTCGCTTTTGCTGTCTTCCACAATAATTTTTAAAGGATGACCATTAATCCCCCCGGCGGCATTAACCCAATCTTCGATCATTTTAACCGTATTTCGCTCAGGTTCACCCAGGAAAGACGCCGCTCCGGTGACGCTTAAAACCGCTCCGATCACATAGGGCTTTTTCTCCGCCCATGAAGCGCCAGGACTTGCCCCCAGAATCAGAAGGCAAACAATGATGATGGCAACAAAACATTTTCTCTTCATAAGATCACCTCTTTTTCTTTTTTATTTTTGGCCGATAATCCATTTTAGCATCCGGCTATCATTGCAAAATTATCAATGGTCAATGATGATGAACTCGTAAAAAGTCAGAATTCCCTTCATTATGTCATTCCGGCGAAAGCCGGAATCCAGTAAATTCAAGCAGTTCTGTCCGCCTGAGGCGGACTGCTTTCGCAGGAGTGACAGTTTTACGACTTTTTACGAGACCATAATGATCAATGAAAAATTAGCAATGAAAAAAGACCTTGTTAGGGGAACGGTTTATTGCTAAAGGTATCCCCGTTTTTTTAAAGCGCGTAAACTTTCTCCCCTTCTAAAATCCGCACTTTTTTCTCGGCCAGGACAGCGATGGCCCGGTCGGTTTCATCGAAGCGGAAAATAATAATGGCATTCTCCCCACTCTGCTGGACGAAAGCATAAAGGTATTCCACGTTGATTCTGGCTTCGGCTAAAATTTTCAAAATGTCCGCCAATCCCCCCGGCCGGTCGGGAACTTCTACAGCGACCACTTCGGTCTTTCTAACCGTGAAACCCTTCGGCCCCAAGGCCTCCTTGGCTTTTTCGTTGTCGTTGACAATCAACCGCAGGATGCCAAAGTCTTTGGTGTCGGCCAAAGAAAGAGCCCGGATATTCACTCCCGCCTCGCCGAGGATCCTGGTTACTTCGGCTAATGCCCCGGGCTTATTTTCCAGGAAAACAGACATCTGTTCGACTTTCATGACCTTCCTCCAAAATCAGAATAAATTCCTGTTTCGGCTTTTCTCCTGTCTTCTGACTCCTGTCTCCTGAATTCTCGTCTTTATATTTTCCGTTTATCTATTACCCGCTGAGCTTTCCCTTCACTGCGCTGGATACTCTTAGGTTCAACCAGCTTGACTTCGGCGGTAACTCCCAAAAGGTCTTTGATATCATTCTCGATCTTCCGGGTTATGACTTGCAGGTTTTTGATTTCATCCGAAAAGACTTTCTCGTTGACCTCCACCTGCACCTCCAGGGTGTCCAGATTTCCCTTGCGGTCAACGATCAGCAGGTAATGAGGTTCCACTCCTTCGATATTCATCAGGACACTTTCGATCTGAGAAGGAAAGACATTCACTCCCCGGATGATGAGCATATCATCGCTGCGCCCGCTAACCCGTTCCATGCGCACGTGCGTCCGCCCGCACTTGCAGGGTTGGGCATAAAGAACTGATATGTCGCGGGTGCGGTAACGGATTAATGGAAAGGCTTCCTTAGTAATAGTGGTGAAGACCAATTCCCCTTTTTCCCCATAAGGGAGCATTGCGCCAGTCTGCGGGTTGATAATTTCCGGGATAAAATGATCTTCGAAGACATGCAAGCCCTGCTTGGCTTCAAGGCACTCTATACTTACCCCAGGTCCAATGACTTCACTCAAGCCGTAAATGTCAATGGCCTGGAGGTTGAGCTTCCGTTCAATTTCTTCGCGCATTTTCTCGGACCACGGTTCGGCTCCGAAGATGCCCACCCGTAATTTCAGTTGTTTTATGTCCACCCCCATTTCTTCGGCGGTCTCAGCCAGAAAAAGAGCATAAGAGGGAGTGCAGGTCAGCACCGTGGAGCCAAAATCCTGCATGATAATAATCTGGCGTTTGCTGTTCCCGCCGGATATGGGAATAACCGCCGCGCCCAATTTTTCCGCCCCGTAATGGACCCCCAGACCTCCAGTAAAAAGCCCATACCCATAGGCGTTCTGGATAATGTCATTTTTTTGCGCTCCAGCGGCCGCGAGGGAACGGGCCATCAGCTCTGCCCAGGTGTCAATGTCCTGGCGTGTATAGCCAACCACGGTTTGTTTGCCTGTTGTTCCGGAGGAAGCATGGATGCGCACCACCTGTTCCATGGGCACAGCAAATAGGCCAAAAGGGTAATGATCACGCAGGTCCGTTTTCGTGGTAAAGGGGAGACGTTGTAGATCTTTTAAAGATTTAATATCCGCAGGCTGGATGCCGGCTTCGTCAAATTTTTTCTTGTAGAAAGGAACTGTAGCATAGACTCTATCCGCGGTAGCCATGAGGCGTTTTAGCTGTAAAGCCTGCAATTCTTCCCGCGGCAAAGTCTCCAACTCTTCATTCCAGATCATTGAAAAGTCCTCCGGAATTAAATCATAAATAAAATAATAGGTAATAGGTTATTGGTTATTGGTTATTGGTTATAGGTCATAGGGGTTATTGGTTGTTACCTATCACCTATTACCTATTTTTTTATCCCACCAGAAATCGTTATTCTCTACTGGATCATAATAACGAAAAGAATCGTTAATCTTTATCAAGGGGGCCCTATAAATTTCATCTGATTCGTGGAGCAAGCGGCCGAAAGCCATTACCAGACCTACGAGAGCCCCATGCTTGCGGACGGCTTCCAGAGCATATTGCGAACAGGAGGGATAACTCGGGCATCTATCTCCGTCCACCGGGCTAATGTAATTCTTGAAAAACCCGACTAATCCTTCTACCGCCCTTTGCGCCAGGAAAGCCTCCTGTTCCAGGTTCTTTTTGCCGGCCCGAGAAAATGAATTTTCCCAGGGTTCTTGGAAACGGCCTTCTTCGGCATAGCCCGCTTTTATACTTAAGGTTTGAAAGGGAAGACCGATAAATAATAAAATAAAAGCCAACACTTTAAAAAGCATAATTTATGGAAATCACAGGGCTCCTGCCAAAAAGAGAAATCCCAATAGAAGTCGGGCTTCCCCTCTCTAAGTAATCAAGGTATTCCTGTTTTTTTCTTTTGTTATATTTATGAGCACTGGCTACCGCACTGTAGATGTTCCCACTATACCATCCCAATTCAAAAAAGGTCAATATCCCGGCAACCACGTAATTTTTGCGCTCAAAAGCTTCCACCATTCCCCAGATAAAAGCTCCGTTGAGTAGGAAGGCAATGGTTGCATCCCTGTATCGTTCGCAATATAAATGCCCCGAACCTGGAAGAACAGCAGCCAGGATTCCGGCAGTTTCTGGAGATTTTTGGGGAATTTCATGAATCCGCTCCAACCCTTGAGCAAAGTGTTGGCTTTTTATGTATAATTTACTGTTTTTATTTATTTTATTATATTCGCTAACAGCTTCTTTCCATTTCTCTTCCATAAGGTATGTGCTGGCGATCTGCCAGTGGGCTTCATCCTCGACAGGTGTCCCGGGAGATATTTCTCTAGCTTTATAGAAAAAAAGGCGGGCCTGTGAATATTCTTTTTTTTCTCTAAAACAGAGACCCGTAAGCAATAAGGCTTCCGCTGTTCGCTCTGAATTAGGGAATTTTTTTATCAGGTAGTCGCTGGCAGAAATGGCCTCATCCCATTTCCTTCCGTTAAAATAGGATTTGGCTATTTTCCAGAGCGCTTCCTCGATTCTGACGCTCTGCGGAAAGAAAAAAAGGAAGCGCTTGTACTCCGTGATCGCTCGATAATAATCTCCTTCTTTAAAAAAGTGGTCGGCCAGATCCATTTGCAGCTTTTCATCGATGACCCTTTTCTCCCCCTCCTCAGCGGAAAAAACCAGCGGTGTGGAAAGGAAAAAAAATACCAGCAGGAAACATTGAGCCCGCCTGCGGGTTGCCGGCCATTTGCGCTTCGGCCTCAATTCAGGCGCTCCTGCCTAGCTCAAAAGCCTCCAGGTTGACCTTTTGGGCTTGAGCAGGGAACCGGCTAAGGATGTTTTCCGTCCAGATTTTTTCGGAGATAGGCAGGAAGGGCTGCAAAGCTCCCAGTAAGATAATATTCACGGCCCGAACATCTCCAACCTGCAAAGCCAGATCCCTGGCCGGGATACCTTTGAATTTTCCCGCTCTCCGGGAAAGAATTTCGGCAGCGCCCTCCGGGTAGGCTTCATTCCCCAGGGAAACCGCAGGGGGATTAAGACGCTGTCTATTTAAAATGATGGTGGATTTCGGGCCCAGGTAATGCAGGTAGCGCAGGGCCTCCAACTCCTCAAAGGACATAAAAATATCTACTTCCCCTTCTTTTATCAAAGGAGAAAAAACCTTCGGGCCAAAGCGGACGTGGGTGGAGACGCTCCCCCCCCTCTGGGCCATGCCGTGTACTTCGCTCTTCTTCACGTCAAAACCCGCCTCTAAAAAAACATCGGCCATAATTTCGGAAGCCAGAATGATCCCCTGGCCGCCAACTCCTACTATCAAAATATTTGTAGTCTTATTGTCCATTGGTTTCCTTTATCGCCGAGAATTTACAAACCTGTTCGCAGAGTGTGCAACCGTTGCAGAGGAAATGATCGATTAAGGCTCTCCCTTTCCTTTTCTTCCCCCCGGCTTCATTTTCGTTTTCTTTCACCCACATGATTGCCGGACAACCCAACCGCAGACAGGCCCGGCATCCCGTGCACACTTCGGAATTTACCAAAAATGGTTTTCCCGTAACCGCTCTCTCCCTCCGCGAGAGAACACAGGGAGCCTGGGAAATAATCACGGACGGTTCCGGCCGTTTTACTTCTCTTTTGATGACTCGCTCGGTTGCTGCCAATTGGTAAGGATTGACAACTTTCACATGTTTTACCCCCAGGACTTTGGCCAGCCTGACCAGATCCACCTGAAAAGCTTCCTCGCCCTTAAGGGTAAATCCTGTTCCCGGGTGGTCCTGTCTTCCAGTCATGGCGGTAGTGTGGTTGTCCAATATGATAAGGGTCACTGCCCCTTTGTTGTAGGCCACGTCCAGCAGTCCGGTGATTCCGGAGTGAAGGAAGGTGGAATCTCCGATTACGGCCACCACTTTCCCCAGGGCTTCTTCGCCCAGGGCTTTGTCCAGACCCAGGGCATTGCCAATTGAGGCGCCCATGCAGACACAGGTATCGATAGCGCTGAGGGGGGGAAGGAAACCCAGGGTATAACAGCCAATGTCGCCGGTGACGTACAACTTCAGTTTGCTAAGAATGGAAAAAATCCCCCGGTGAGGGCATCCCGGGCACATGATCGGGGGTCGCGCGGGTAAATTCCGGGAAATTTCATCCACCGGCAGGGGCGAAAAACCTTTTAAACCCTTGGCCACCAGGGCAGGGGTAAGTTCTCCGCAAAGCGGGAAGGCCGCTTTTCCGGTAATGGCAATTCCCATGGCCCGCACCTGCTCTTCGATAAAGGGATCAAGGTCCTCCACAACGAAGAGTTTTTCCACGCGGGAGGCGAAGGAGCGGATTAATTCCTGGGGAAGAGGATAGACCATCCCTAATTTCAAATAGGAAGCCTCGGGCATGACTTCTTTGGCGTATTGATAAGAAATACCGCTGGTGATGATTCCTATTTTATTTTCTCCCCATTCGATGCGGTTTTCCGGAAAGGTTTCGGCAAAGCGGGACAGGTCTTCCATACGCTTTTCCACCACCGGGTGGCGTTTGCGGGCGTTTGCCGGTAGCATAACGAATTTCAGCGGGTCTTTTACCAGCTTGGGCTCCGCAGTTTGTTCCGCAGGCTCTTTCAGGAGAACAATTGACTTCGAATGGGAAATCCGCGTGGTGCTCCGCAACATCACGGGTGTGTCGAACCTTTCGGAAAGCTCTAAAGCCAGTCCGGTAAAATCTTTGGCCTCCTGGCTGTCGCTGGGCTCCAGCATGGGAACTTTGGCGAATTTGGCATAATTCCGGCTGTCTTGCTCGTTCTGGGAGCTGTGCATCTCCGGGTCGTCGGCCGTTACCAGAACCAGTCCCCCGCGTAAACCGGTGTAGGCCATGGTGAAAAGCGGATCTGCGGCCACGTTGACTCCCACGTGTTTCATGGCAACCAGGGCCCGGGCTCCTGCGAATGCCGCTCCCATTCCCATTTCCAGGGCTACTTTCTCATTCGGCGACCACTCGGCATATATTCCTTTGTAAGCCCTTATGTTTTCCAGTATCTCGGTACTGGGTGTGCCTGGATAGGCAGCGGCTACTTTCACGCCGCTTTCGTAGGCCCCGCGGGCAACTGCTTCATTTCCTGATAATAAGATGCGTTTTTCGTTCATTCCTTTACCCCTTGAGCTCACTTACTTTTCTCTGGATGAATTCCGTCATCAACGACTTTGGATTATTATCCAAAGCTTTTTTATAAACTTCCAGAGCTTTCTCTTTTTGATTCAGCGCTTCGTAACAACGGGCCGCGCCAAGTACCGCCTCCGCTTGATAAGGGCTGCGAAGTCCTTCCATGTTCTTTTGAAAATTTTCCAGAGCTTTGGCCCAATCACCTTTGGCTTCATAGCAATGTCCCAGCCCATCGAGGGCCATGGCCCGAAAAGGACCATCCAGGCATAGAGAATAAACTGCGATAGCCTGATCGTATTCTTTCAGGGCATACTGGCAATGGCCGATGTAAACCTGGGAAACCTGGGAAACATTGCCCCGGCCGTAAACCGCAAGGGCTTCGCGTAATTTTTCCAGGGCTTTGCGGTAACTTTCCTTCTCCTCCTCAGGGTTTGCAGCTTTAACGAAGGCTTCCTGGTATAACTGGAAGGCCTGCTGCTGGACTGCCTGGGCTTTCCCTTCCTGCCAGAGAAGGTAGGTATAACCGCCCAAGCCGGCAGCAATTACGGCAAGGGAAATCAAACCATATAGTGTAACCTGGCGCCGATGATGGCGCAGGTATTGAATGACTTTCCCGGTAATTGAAATAAATTCATCCGGCTCTTTCAGTAGTTTTTTCCGCGATATTTTTTTCCCGGTCATTGCCCGTCTCTCCTCCTCACCTATAAAAAAGTAAAAGTGAAATTTAGCGGTTCTTTTAAAAACGCTAAAATGTTACCCGAAAATAAACCCCTCCCCTTCTTGCGTTCCAGAAAAACTTTCCTGGGAATATGCCGACTCGGCTTTACGGGTGGAAATTTATTGATTTCAGGTCCCGGGCCTCGATCTGGAAAGTTCCGAACTCTGCTTTGCCGTAAAATTTCGACTTCTGCCCCACTTTTATTTCGAAGTTTTTAGGTTCACGCATTGAAACTACGGCCAGTATCTCATTTCCTTCCAGTCCCTGAAATTGAACCTGGGAAATGATTTCGAAAGGAATAGCTACGTTTGCGTTTCCTCGTTTTCCCGTTATAATAACCTGGCCATCGTGGCTGAATTGGGAAAGAGAGGTCTTGACCCCCTGGCGGTCAATTACTACAACGGTAAAATTTTTTTTCGGCTCAGGGATCTTATCAAACGGGGCAGGGCCGCCCAGTTCTCCCATGCCCATGAGGAACAAAAAGGATATTAAAACCACTGCCGAGGCGAAACAATTTTTCATATCCACGCCCCCATCTTGTCGCCCTCCCCAGTCTTTACTGAATGCTGGCGAATCGGGCCGGCAATTTAATTTTGTTATTTCATACCATTTTTTTAAAAAAATGACAATCATAAATATTCTGACCGTCGATCACTTTTATTCTTCAACCTTTATTGTGGCTCAGGCGGGAGGGG
>JASEHN010000095.1 GCA_030018715.1 Thermodesulfobacteriota bacterium
CAACACCCTGCCCTTACACCTAATAAGAATTGCTAACCGCATTCAATAAAAACAGAGCCTTCCACCTTCTAAGGTGTCCGGTACCGCGGCGCTGTTCCCTTTGTTCCCGCTTTGAAAAGCAGGGCTTGGGTGCGAGCGAAGGGTCAATTTACCGGAAGTACATACCGCCGTTGAGAGCAATGGTTTGCCCGGTGCGGGCAAAAGGCTTTTCAATTTTTCAACTTTGCTTCGAGCATTTTGAGAATTGCGGAACTGGTACCGGCCGGAACGACCAACAACAAACGACTTGGATATCTGGGCGGCTTTTGCCCCAGGGCCTCCCGGAGGAGGGTAGGGCCTATTTCTTCACCTTTATCTGAAGGTTATCGATTGAAATCTATTCGTTTTTACAGGGCCTGTCAATCTTTACCTTAAAACAGAAGCAGTAGTTCTGCTCCCTCTTGCATCCCCCTCCCGTCCGGGCTTCGTCTATCACTGTGAATTATTGTAACAGTTTAGGCATTTGAAAAGCTGTCAAATCCCCCTTCATCCCCCTTTTTCAAAGGGGGAAAAGGCTGAATCTTTTATCGAATTCCAATAAAAAACCTCTCCTCCCTTTGCCAAAGGGAGGTCGGGAGGGATTTCTGGTCCGCCTGAGGCGGATCAAAACGCTAAACTGTTACGAATTATTCAATTTATTTAAAAGTGAAGGTGGCCAGCCCATTTGCCGCTTGACAGTTTGCTGAAAATGCCGTTATATTTCAGAAAAAATTAATTCCTGAAAAATCGCATGGACTTCTCCGCAATCGTTACTGCATTACAAAACCCTAAAATCTACCCTGAACAGCCCGGGAAAGTTGAGTTGGTGCAGACGCATGTTTCGGCCATCTTCCTTACGGGCGAGCATGTCTACAAGGTGAAGAAACCCGTTGATTTCGGCTTTCTCGATTTTACTACCCTGGAGAAGCGAAAATATTATTGCCATCAAGAAGTGGAGTTGAACCGCCGGTTGTGCCCGGAAGTTTACCTGGGTGTTGTGGAAATTCGCTCACATAAGGGCCAAATTTTCCTGGGGGAAGGGGAAGGAGAGATAGTAGAATACGCCGTTTTAATGAAACAGCTCCCCCAGGACTGCATGATGGACCGTCAATTAGCCCGGGGGGGCATCACCTCCGCTCTCCTCCACAAAATTGCCGCAAAAGTGGCCCTTTTTCACGCCAACGCCGCTACAAATACGGAAATCTCCTCTTATGGCGGGATAGAGACCATTCGGAAAAACGTGGAGGAAAATTTCACTCAGACCGAGAAGTACGTGGGCCTCTCCCTTTCTCCTGCAACCTTCCAGGATATCCGCGAGAATAATCGTCTTTTTATGCAGGTCAAGCTTCCTCTCTTTCAAAAACGCATCTCTTCTGGAAAAATCCGCGATTGCCACGGCGATTTGCACCTGCAGCATGTCTGTTTGACCGATGAAATCCTTATCTTCGATTGCATCGAATTCAACCAGCGCTTCCGTTATTCTGACGTGGCTGCCGACATTGCTTTTTTACTGATGGACCTTGACTTCCACGGCTATCCCCTGCTTTCCACGGACCTGGCTGCCAGCTACCTGGACATGTCTCGGGACTGGCCTCTCTTTCTGCTCCTCAATTTTTACAAATCGTACCGGGCTTACGTGCGGGGTAAGGTCATCAGCTTTCGTTTAGACGATCCGGGGATTTCGTCGGAGGAAAAAGATTCGGCCCTGCAAGAAGCCAGGCGTTACTTCCGTCTGGCCCATCACTACGCCCAAAAATTAACCCGCCCGGCGCTTTTCATCACCAGCGGGTTAATCGGCACGGGAAAATCCACTATCGCCCGGGCTCTCTCCGGAGCTCTCGACTTAAAGTGGTTGAGCTCAGACATTATCCGTAAAGAGCTGGCCCATTTATCTCCCCAGGGGAAACGTTTTGAAAAGTTTCATCAAGGAATCTATTCCCCGGATTTTTCCCGCAAGACCTACCAGACTCTCTTGGACCGGGCCAAGGCACACCTTGCCTTTGGCACTTCTGTAGTCATAGATGCCTCCTTCAAAAAACATATAGACCGGCAGGAAGCCTGGTCTCTGGCCCGGCAGATGGATGCTGATTTTCTGCTGATCGAATGCCAGTGCTCGGAAGAAGAAATCCGCAAGCGGCTCGCCCACCGGGCTTCCGATGAAAAACAACCGTCCGACGGCCGCTGGGAGATCTTCGCCGAGCAGAAAAGTGATTTTGAAAAAGTGGAAGGTTTGAGCCCCGACCTTTTTCTTCCTCTGAACACACAGTCTTCTGTCGAAAACTGCCTCGGGGCCATTTTTCGTCACTTGTTGCACAGGGCAGGGAGGGAATTATGAGATCAATTAAGAATGCATTCAAAGCAGTTCTGCTTTTAGCGGTGGGGGTTTCCTGTTTGGTGGGGTGCGCGATCGATGAGCAGGCCAAGCAGAAAGCCACCATCCATTTACGCATGGGCTACCAGAATCTGCAGGAGGGAGACTCCACCTCCGCCTTAAGAGAGCTTTTGTTGGCCGAGAAATTCAACCCCAAAGACCCGGAAGTCCAGTTTGGCTTAGGCTGGGCTTACAGCGCCAAGGGGCGTTTCCTTCAGGCCCTGGAACATTTCCGCCAAACCCTGGTTCTCGACCCGAAATTCACCGAGGCCAAAAACGCCATGGGGGCAACTTACTTGGAGATGGGCAAATGGGATGAGGCCATCCAGGAATTCGAGGCGGTCTTAAAAGACATCCTCTACATGACGCCATTTTATGTGCTGAACAACATAGGCTGGGCGCACTATAAAAAAGGAGACCGGCCGAAGGCCATCGAATATTACAAAAAGGCCGTGGCCATGAAGCCGGATTTCGGCCTGGCCTATTACAACCTGGGCCTGGCTTATAAAAACAACCAACAGACCGAAGAGGCCATTGCCGCCATGCGTTCGGCCCTGGCCCAGGCGCCCAATTTTTTAGAAGCCCACTTTCAGCTTGGCCTGCTCTATTTCAATTCCGGAAGACGTGCGGAGGCTCGAAAATCTTTCGAGGAAGTGGTGCGCCTTGCCCCCCAGAGCGAGAATGCCCGCCTGGCTCAGCAATACCTGGACTTTTTGCAAAAGCCAGCCAATTGATCAGATAATTCCCATTCCCTTCAGAAGGGAAAGCATGACCGATGCGGCCAGAACAGATCCAATCTGACCTCCGGTGTTCGCACCCATAGCGTGCATAAGAAGGTAATTCTTCCTGTTGGCTTTCTGCCCTTCCGCCTGAACGACCCGCGCCGACATGGGGAAAGCCGAGATTCCGGCAGCTCCGATCAAAGGATTGATTTTACCTCCGGAAAGAATCTTCATCAATTTGGCCAGAAAAATTCCCGCGGCCGTGTCCAGGGAGATGGCCAACAGACCCAATCCCAGAACCATCAGGGTCTGAGGTTTCAGGAAGACCGGGCCGGCCATCGTCGCCCCGATGGAAATTCCCAAAAGCAGGGTGACGATGTTGGCTATCTCGTTCTGTGAGGCTTTGACCAGCCGGTCGGCCACCCCGCTTTCCCTAAGAAGATTCCCCAGCATCAGCATGCCCATCAGGGGTGTCCCCATAGGGGCAATCAAACAAGTTACTAAAGTTACCGTGATGGGGAAAAGGACCTTTACCGAACGGGAGATTGACTTCTTCTTGTAGGTCATCACGATCTTCCGTTCCTCAACCGAGGTCAGGGCCCGCATGATCGGCGGCTGAATGATCGGCACCATGGACATGTAGCAATAGGCCGCCACCGACACCGCGCCCAGCAGGTGGGGAGCATACTTGGAAGTCACATAGATGGCGGTCGGCCCATCGCAAGCTCCGATGACCCCGATGGCCACAGCTTCCAGCTGGGTGAACCCCAAAAGCAAAGCCAGGAGGAGGGTGAGGAAAATCCCGAATTGCCCTGCTCCGCCCAAAAGAAGGATGCGGGGGTTCTCCAGAAGGGGGCCGAAGTCGGTCATGGCCCCGATGCCCACAAAGATCAGGCAGGGAAAAATTTCCGTGAGCACGCCGGCTTCGTAAAAGTAGCGCAAAAGGCCGCCTTCTTCCATTAATCCGGCCAGTGGAATATTCACCAGAATGGCCCCGAAGCCGATGGGAATCAGCAGAAGCGGTTCCATGTTTTTCTTGATCCCCAGGTAGAGAAGGGCGCATCCTACCATGATCATTACGCCGTTGGTCCACTGCAAGTTTGCAAACCCGTTCAAGAGACTGAGTAATCCATCCGTTATCATAATTGTTTCATTCACCCTTTCCTTTCGCCCCTGGAGGGAAAAATTTGTTCAGGGCATCTATCACTAGGGTGATCAGGAAGAGGATAGACATTGTTCCGGTTATCCCGACTACAGTGAGGGTTAAGCCAAATTCTAAATTTGTCACCTTCTTATTACCCCCTTTAAAAAATACGCTATGCCATTTTTTAACTCTCTGGTACTTCCTGTCAAATTAATTTATCCGCGCTCATAGTTCCACTTCCTGGCCGAGGCCTTTTTCCGCAGCGCGCTGCCAGATCGCCTGGGCGACCGCGACGTCCTGTACGGCATTCCCCACGGACTTGAAATAGGTGATCTCCTGATCGTTCCGCCGCCCGGGCTTTCTCCCGGCGATTACTTCGCCGAGCTCAGCTTGAATATCTGACTTTCGAATGAGGCCCTTATTCAAGGGAATGATTAAGTCCCCCGCCTCTTCGAGACAGGGTTCCACCGAATCGACGAAGATTCGCGAACGAAGGATAGTCTCCTCATCTACTTCCTGCATCTCTGGCTTGAAGGCCCCAATGGCATTGATGTGCGTTCCTTGGCCAAGATTTTTTCCAGGGAAGACCGGCTGGCTGGAGCTTGTGGCCGTAACCACTATGTCTGCTCCGGCCAAAGCCTCTTCCGGCGAACGCGCTTGCACTATTTCCGCCTCCTGAGCCAAAGGGCTTTGCCGAAGGAGGCTGATCAGGGCCTCTGTCTTTTCGGGAAGGACATCGTAGATCATGATTTTTTCCACCTTGCGCACAGTCCAGACTCCTATCACCTGGAAAAACGCCTGGCCGCCCGCGCCAAACAAGGCTAACTTTTTAGAGTCCTGGCGGGAGAAGACCTGGGTGGCCGCGCCCGTCGCTGCCCCGGTACGCAGGCGGGTTAAGTGGGTGCCCTCAAAAACGGCGGAGGGCCCTCCGGTCTTCGCGTCAAACAGAACCACCAGCGCTTGAACGGCAGCAAGACCCTTCTGCGGGTTTTGGGGCAGGAAGGTAACGATCTTCGTCCCCAGGGCCTGGGTTTCACCCAGGTAGGCCGGCATCGTCAGGGCCACCTCTCCTGGATTCTTCAAGTTTAAAGAAGTGCGCACAGGAGACTGGGCCTGCTTGCTGGAAAGCTGGACAAAGGCGCTTTTGACCACTTCCACGGCCTCGCCCATAGATAGGATCTGGCTTATGTCTTCTGCCTTAAAGACTTTGATCTTCATTCTTCAGATCGCCCCTTTCTCTTTCATTGCCGACATCTCCTCGGGGGAGTAGCCCAGAAGATCCTGGTAAATCACTTCATTGGCCGCACCCATAGGAAGGCCAGGAAAGCGAATTTTCCCCGGGGTTTGCAACAAGCGCACGGGAATTTCCGGAAAAGAAATTGTCCGCTCTGTTGCCGGATCAAAGACCTTGGCTATGCTGCCCCTCTCTTTGACGTGCGGATCATTGGCAATATCCTGCATGTTATAGACCGGCCCGATGGTTACCTCCGCCTTCTCGCATTCATCCACCACTTCCTTTAAGGTCCTGCCCTTGATCCATTCTCCGATCACCTGGTTGAGCACCTTCCGGCTTTCCTTTTGAATCCTTTCCTGGTTGTTCCTGAACCCCGGCCTCGTCTTCAACTCCGGGTGGCCAACCAGGTCCATCATCCGCTCGAAAGTGGCCTGGGAACTGGCTGAAAGGGCGACCCACTTCCCCTCTTTGGTCTGAAAGCTATTTCTGGGAGCGGTGAAGTTGGATTCGTTGCCCATACGTTCCTGAATCTCCCCGCTCAGGTCGTAAATCAAATATTCCGCCCCCAGGAAACTGAAGAGCGGCTCATACAAAGAAAGGTCTAATTCCTGGCCGCCTTTCTCTCCCCTCTTCTGTTCACGCAAGGCGATCATCGTCCCCAGGGCCAGATGAACCCCGGCGATCATATCTGCCAAAGCCAGGGGGGGGTTGGTCGGTGGACCCCCCGGTTGACCATTCTTGTAGGTAAAGCCGCTCATTGCTTCAGCCAGAGTGCCAAAGCCGGGTTTACCCGCGTAGGGCCCGGTTTGACCGTACCCGGAGATTCGTCCGATGATCAATCCTCTATTAGTCTCCCAGAGTTTTTGGGCGGGAAATCCCAGCCGGTCAAGTGTTCCCGGGCGCATATTTTCGAACAAAACATCGGCTCTCTCAACCAACTGGCCGAATATCTTCTGCCCCTGGGGGTGCTTTAAATTGAGGGTTACGGGCAGCTTGTTCCTCGCGGCTACCAGCCAGAAGGGTTGGTATTTTTCCTCCACCATGGCCCAATAACGGATGGCATCTGGAACCTCTGGTGGTTCAATCTTGATCACCTCTGCGCCGAAATCGGCCAGGAGAGTGGCCGCGTAAGGCGCGGCCACCACAGCTCCCAAATCGATTACCCGAACATCCTTTAAGGGTAATTTTGAGTCCGGCGTTTTCTTTAATTGCTCCCTTATAAAAGCGGTTATCTGAGATGCGTCCATAAAATTCCTCCCTGTTATTTCTTACTGGTCACTTAACGCTGGCTACTTTATTAGGGCCAGGGCCTCGGCCTTTTTTTTCTATGGCCGAGATGGCTTCCCTCCGCTTAAAAATTAGTCTGGCCCGGATTTTAATTTTCATCACTTCCCTCACCCATTCTTGTTTTGGATTCTTAAAGGATCACCTTTTTTATGCAGGTCTTTTTCAGGATCATGCTGGCAAAAGAGAGGGAATAAGTCAAGGAAAAGTAAGACAGAGGATTTTTTATTGACAAAATTGGCGCCTCTGCAACAATATTCTTCTGATCCCGTAATGAAAGGGGTTAAAGCACCGCCTTAGGATGTCCAGGGAAGCGCCCTAACTCCCGGCCCTGGCATGGTGCTCCAATTTTTGCGACTAAACATTATATGATATTCCGATCATAGGAGCTGCTTATTGAAACACCATATCTGCCCCTGGCGCCTGGCCTATCTTTTCGACAATCCCCTCCGCCGTTTATTGCATAACCCCAAGAAGATTCTTGGGGCATACGTACATCCTGGCATGACCGTCCTCGATCTTGGGTGTGGCATGGGCTTCTTTTCCCTTGCCCTGGCCCGCCTGGTGGGCAAAGAGGGGGCTGTCTTTTCTGTTGATCTTCAAGAGGAGATGTTGCAAGTCCTCAAAAAACGGGCCCTCCGGGCCGGGGTGGCCGATCGCATCCAGACCCACCGGTCTTCTCCGGAGGATCTTGGCCTAACGGCCCGGGTTGATTTTATCCTGGCCTTCTGGATGGTCCACGAAGTTCCTGATCGCGCCAAACTGTTCCGGCAGCTTAAGCCTCTTTTACGCGCATCCGGTCATCTTCTTATCGCCGAACCGAAGATCCATGTATCTGCCGAAGATTTTCAGGAAGCTCTGGATTTAGCCGGCGGTGAGGGGTGGCGTCACATCGCCGATGTTCGAGTTCGCTTCAGCAGGGCAGCGGTCTTGCGGGTTTCTCCTCTCTATATAGCCTGAGGGCACCAGTAAAGAGGCGGGCGGACTGGTTAAATCTTCGAAATGTTTGGTGGTCCCAACGGGAATCGAACCCGTGTTTTCGGCGTGAGAGGCCGACGTCCTGGGCCGCTAGACGATGGGACCCACTGAAAGGTTTCCTGCTGACTTTCTTAAACGTATTATAGATTTTCTTCACAGTCAAGTTTAAATTAAAATTAGCCACAGAGGGCACAGAGATCACAGAGTTTTAAATCCATGATTAAGAAAAAGTAAAGAATATATCAAATGTCTAAAGTGATCCCGCTGCAGACTGCACTAAAGTTGAAAAAAGGAAATTCCTATACAATTAAATTAGGCAGATCCAAGAGGGATTAGGGATTCAATGGTCCCGGAGGGAAAAGGGGGAGAACATGGAATATCGAACGATAATATTCAAAAAAGAAGATGGGGTTGAAACTATTATTTTAAATCGCCCCAGAGCTTTAAACGCTCTTACCGCCGAAATGATCGATGAAATCCATGATGCCGTGAAAAAATCCGCAGAAGACCAGGAAGTCAAAGTCTTAATCCTTACCGGGGCGGGGCGGGCTTTTTGTTTCGGCGCCGACATTTCTGAGTTCAAGCAGGCCAAGGATAACCCTTCGCAGAATTCTGCCCTTGCTCTTCTGGCTAAATCTCAGGAAATCATCCGCACGCTTGTGAATATGCCCAAGCCGACGATAGCCGCCCTCAATGGATTTGCCACAGGCTTAGGCCTTGATCTGGCCCTGGCTTGTGATCTGAGAATTGCCGCCGAACGGGCCAAACTCGGGGAAGCATTTGTATCCATGGGCTTGGTGCCGGATGGGGGAGGTACTTTTACCCTGCCCCGCATAGTGGGACTGGCCAAGGCTGCGGAAATGATTTTTTCCGGAGAAGCCCTCAGCGCTTCCGAGGCCCTGCGCATCGGCCTGGTCAACCGTGTTGTCCCCACTCAAGAGCTGGAAAAAACCGTTAAGGATCTGGCGGATAAACTTGCCCAAGGGCCTTCCTTAGCTATCGGCCTGGCCAAGCAAGCTCTTTGGAAAAACCTTGAGGGAGATCTTGCTGCCGCCTTGAAACTGGAAGCAGAGAGCCAGAAAATCTGCCTGGAAAGCGAAGATCACCGGGAAGCTGTCCAGGCTTTCCTGGAAAAACGCCACCCAACTTTTCAAGGAAAATGAGAACTTACTAATGAGTCCATAATTGAGAAGACATCTTCTGAAAATCTCCCCTAACCCCTCTTTGCCAAAGAGGGGAATTCCTCCCTTTTATAAAGGGAGGGAGGAGGGATTTGGTTTCCAGTGTCCATACAATTATGGACTGATT
>JASEHN010000699.1 GCA_030018715.1 Thermodesulfobacteriota bacterium
TGCGGCATACCCCTCACCCCCTCTCTCCTTCGGAATATCTGGAGACCTATCCTAGGCCTCTTGGGGCCAATATATGGCCCTCAAATAAGAGAAAGAGGAGTCTGGAGCTTGCCCATTTTTTCACCTCCTTAGAAAAAAAATTGCACTACGGGAATTATATTTTTGTTCTCCGGCAATGTCAATATTTTTGAGACCCTTAGCAAGTTGCTGAAAAAGTCCTTTTGGGTCTTAGGTCGTCATTGCTGCGGAAGCAGTCCGCCTCAGGCGGACAGTTTTTTCAAGGGATTCTGGACTAGCGCTCCCCGCTTTCGCAAGGACAAGTTTCGCGGCAGTGCCGGTGAATTGGTTTTTTTTCCGCATCCTGTTAGATAATCACGAAAACGAACGGGAACCATTTTTGACGAACTCGCAAAAAGTCCGAAAGCCCCTTTCCCCGTCATTCCGGCGAAAGCCGGAATCCAGTTATTTCAAGGAGTTATCAAACCTCTGGACTCCGGTTTTCACCGGAGTGACGACTTTTTACGAGGCCATCATTTTTCTTGCTCAATATTTTTCCAAAGATGAACGCAACCAGGACAACGACTCCTCCTCCCAGGGCACCAGAAAGAATATAGGCAAGGCTGGATTTGGCCAATCCCTGTTCTTCCCAACCTTTAAAATTATAGTCGGGTACAGGAGCAGACCAAAGATCCGCCAATTTTTTTAAACCGGCGGGAACATAGCCCACCATCTTTTCAATTTCCTCAATACTCCATTCCCCCCAGGCCGGCCCGGATTTGAATATTTCCGGAAGAATCAGGCCAAGGGGCGAAAGGAGAATTAAAAGGATCAAGCCCCACCAGAGTTTTTTCGTTCCCTTCATTCCATCCTCCTTACTGGCTCCAGCATGGAAGGGTCAGAACGCTGGAAGTAGATAATCAACAGGGCAGTGAGTACAGCTTCGATGAAGCCGAATAACAGAAGATGCTGAGCGGCCATCACCGGCACGGCCACCTCCAGGGGATAAGGAAAATACAGGGGCCTTCCATCGGGGCCTCTGGCCAAAAGCGGCTGTATCCCGAACATGACGGCTGTAGTCAAAGCAGCCAGGTTCAACCCGACGTATCCGGCCACGGCTCCGGCGATCCATCTCCGCCTGGATGTTGCCGGCGCCCCTTTGCTGAGCAGGCGGTAAACCAAATACCCGGTCATGGGCATTACGAAGGCGATGTTGAAGCAGTTGGCGGCGATGGCTGTGATGCCCCCATCGCCAAAAAGCAAGGCCTGGATGACCAGCGCAATGGAAATGGCGATCAGGGCGGCCCATGGGCCGAGAAGAATAGCGACCAACACTCCCCCAACAGCATGTCCGGTAGATCCCCCTGGAATAGGAATGTTAAACATCATGACCACGAAACTGAAGGCCGCACCCAGGGCCAGAAAAGGAACCTGACGCTGTCGCAAAGTGCGGCGCACGAGCCTGGAAGCCAAGGCCCAAAGCGGAACCATCAGGCCGTAGAGAACCCCGTAAGTCTGCGGTCCCAGGTATCCATCAGGAATGTGCATACATCCCCCTTTCTCGAAAAAAACATGGCCTAACCCGTAGTGACCATTTAGATATGCTATCTGGCGAGTC
>JASEHN010000700.1 GCA_030018715.1 Thermodesulfobacteriota bacterium
TTTCCCGGCAGGGATGCGAAATCCAGGCAATCGAGCAGGAAAACTTCATGCCCCTCTGACCGCAGGATGGACCCTATGTACAGGAGCCCCAGAGGTTTCAGCCAGAAGTCATAAGCTGAAAAGTCATGAATCCACGGATTGACCAAAAGGACGGAACTTTTTTTTGAATAGGGAGACATGGGGAGAAAATCAGAAAAGCTTCATCTGATCTGTTTCTAAAGCTTCATCCGGGGAAGGTCCTTTTCCTCTTTCTTCCGGGGAGAAAATCTGGATCTTGCCGAAAACCCCGTCGTAACCCGGGGTGATTTTCAGGCGTCCTTCGCGCACCCGCAAAATTCCCTCCAGGATGAGCGGCGGGGTGAAGGAAGAGAGCTCTTCCGGAGAAAGGTCAAATAAAATATCAAACTCCGTCCTTCCCCCTTCAACCAGGCGCAGGTATTCTTTCTCCACCGAGGCGGCGTTGGTCCCGACCCCCAGGGCATCGCCGATGATTTCATCCAGGGGAACCATGTGCAGGGCCGGGATGGCTTTGGGCGAAACCGCCCCTTCCGGCCGGTCGGCTAAGTCCTCCACCCGATTCATTACGCCAACCGTCAGGCGTTTACCGCAGACCGGGCAAAGCCCCTTGTTTTTTCTGGTTTCTTTAGGGGCGAAGATAATCCTGCAGTTGCGGTGGCCGTCGAAATGGTATTTACCTTCCTCCGGGAAAAATTCGATGGTAAAAAGAATTTTTCGCGGATCTTTTTTCCGGATAGCCTCAACGATCTCTGTGTAACTCAACTCGCAGTTAAAAATGTTGGCTTCTCGCCCGATTTTTGATGGAGAATGGGCGTCGGAATTGGATATAAGCGTAATATCATCCAGGGCGGTTAAACGCCAGTTCATCTCCGGGTCTGAGGAGAGACCGGTCTCGATGGCCCGGATGTTTTTGGCTTCCTCCCCAAAGCATTCTTCAATGGAGTCAAACCCCGAGTTGGCCCCGAAAATCGAGAACCAGGGCGTCCAGGCATGGGCCGGGATGAGCAGGCAATCCGCTGAGATGTCCAGAATCATCTTCACCAGGTCT
The DNA here is from genome assembly GCA_030018715.1 of Thermodesulfobacteriota bacterium. Lineage (GTDB taxonomy): Bacteria > Desulfobacterota > SM23-61 > SM23-61 > SM23-61 > JAHJQK01. Next base: position 1,067 of record JASEHN010000700.1, read on the forward strand.
TTGGCCGGGAAGCCGAATATCGGGCGGCCGTCAGAACTGATCTTGCCGAATTTTCCCAGCTTGGAATTGATTCGTTCGACGACTTCGAAGGAAGGCGCGAAGATTAAAGTATGCACCCTCCTTCCTTTTCCTCCCTGGGTGAACATGTTGCTCACTTCCGCGGTGAGCATGAATTGAGTTCCTTCCGGATCTTCTTTCAGGGCCAGAAGCCCATTCCCCAGGGGGCTTAGTTTTGCTTTCAGATCGAGAAGGTAGAGAGGGTGGGTAAAATCGCCTGTCCCCAGAAGTTTGATTCCCTTGCGTTTGGCCCATAAAGAGATGGTCTCCGCTTCCATATCCCGGCTCGTGGCCCGGCTGTACTTGGAATGGAGGTGGAGATCGGCGATGAATTTCATCTTGCCTTTTCACCCCGTGAAGACCGACGTTCCTTGCCCACCCGCTAAAATAGGAGAAGATTTTTTCGTATCAGTTTAGAGTTTTGAAAAAATGGCGGCAACGCCTCTGTTTGGGCCCGGGGGCCAGGCCGGAACGCGCCGGAAGCATCG
>JASEHN010000096.1 GCA_030018715.1 Thermodesulfobacteriota bacterium
AGTTCTCCTGCAATATCTAATGGTTAAACAGGTCCGACCCGGAAAAAAACGGAAAAAAACCGCCCACTGTAGCCGCTTGATGGCTGGCGCGAAGCGCCGGATAGAAAACGGATGTTAATCCGCAGAAGCCGATGGCGCGGCGCAAAGCGGTCCGCGCCATCGCGGGGGGTGAACGGCACGCGATTAGCGTGTCCGTTCCTTCCCCTTGGAACGTTTCTTCTTCGGTTTATGGATTGAATATTTGGTTTCAGGTTCATGCACCGTTGGAAATCTGTCCATCCATGACAAATTCTTGCCAATGACCAGTTCCTCCATTGTCGTGTGATGTGTGTTGGTCATGGGGATAAGACGCATCTGAAATCCATGATTTCGTGCCATTTGTTTGACTTCTTCTGCATTATCGTATGTTAATAGGAAATCACCCTTCAACGACTCACATACCGTGAACAAGCGTTCATGGTCAAGGTCGTAGTGCTTGTATAAGCGCTTGCCTGCTTTCTTCCCCCCAGCAGTATATGGCGGGTCTATGAAGTAGACTGCGTCTTGGACCTTTGCAAATTCTTGCATCACTTTTAATCCATCGTCACATCGGAAGTCAATTCTATCGGCAACATTTTTCAGGTTTAGAAGCCGTTTGGCGAGTGTCCCTGGGTACCAACGAGAACGAATCCCCTTTCCATTTTCCCCGTATTTAAGAAATCCTGAACCTTGGGCAAGGATGCCTCCATGAAATGTTCGATTTTTAGGAATTCTTACGAAGGCGACTTCGCAAGCGACTGCCCACTACCGGATTCTGCTTGAGTATTCTCGCCTGAATTCGTCGTAAACGATTCGGAGCACCTTCTGCCTGTCTTCCGGCTCATCGAAGTTAGCCGCCATCTTCAACACGTCATCCTTGCTGATTGATTGGACTTTTATGTCGATAAGGTATTTCTTCACCTCCTTGGAGATGTCGTCGATTACAAGAATGACGTTTCCATCTTGCAGTCGTTCGTTGTCAAAATTCAGTTTCAACTCTCCATAGACGCGCTCAGCTTCAGACTCGGTATATATCCGCAACTTCTTTACTTGGTACACGACCCCGAAATTCGTAGAAAGGTCCACCCCCTTGTCGTGGGAGGCGGTGCGTGTGTCTCGGTAGATTTTACAGGCGAATTTTTCTAAATGAACTTTGATGACAGCAAAACTGAAAATCTCAAAGTTGGCTGAGGTCTTGTTTATCTGGTCGGAAATCAACTTCAGGAAGCCCTTCCGGTCTCCCGCCAACGCCGCGCGCCTGGCTGGGTCGTGGAGTAATGGCACAACACCCAACCGATCCTCGATGTGCTTCTTGATTCGCTTCGGAATCCAGCCACAGAGCGATTTGGCATGCTCGGGATAAGGCGGCAGTAATTCATATTTCAGGTGGCCGACGGACTCGAGAACTCCATACCTCGACATGCGGGAGCCATAAGCGTCGTAGTATTTCGCGCCGATGTGGACATCATGGCCAAGATATTCTTTCAGGTGTCTGACCGCAGCTTCGTAAGCCTTCCGGATTTCCGAATCCGTAAAGATGGCTTTCCCCGATGCAGAATTCTCCACGAGCAGTCCTAGCGTTATAACTGGGGCAATGACTTTCGTCTGCGAGTTCTTGAGCATTCGCTCAATGCTGCTCTTGCAGGAATCTTCGGAATTCATCGGACCGGTCCTCCTTAAACGGCAACGTCGTCGAGCATGGCATCAATCCGCCCCGAGAAAACAGTGATGTCTTCGCCGATTGGAATCCTTGCGGCGTTAAGAAATTCCGGCCATTTACTATAAACTGCTTTGTGCATCACCAGCTTCATTTGTCGGCTGGCTTGGGAGTTCTGGTAAATGCCCGGGACGACATCGTATACCATCCAGACAATGTCAGCTTCGTTTTTCGCCGCCTCGTGGAGTTTCGGCAGTGTGTTGAAGAGACCACGATTGAGGGCAACGGCGGTCTTTTTCCCCCAACTGTGCAGAATTCCACCTTTGAAGAGAAGTTGGGGTGCGAGTCTCTTTCGAGAAGACGAAAGGTAATCAGGCCGGGGATAGTTCGGTTCTTTAGACCAGTTCATTGATGCTCGACCTCGAGGATCTTCTATGAAATGCTCGAATGGGGTGCGAACATTCCCAGAAATATAAACCGCCTGGATTTCAAGAGCGCCGAAATCATATACTTTTCCATTTTTATCATATGCGACGAGAACGACGTCTACATTCCCGGCGGATTTGCCATGCAAGTCATTTAATCGGACTTCGGTCAGGGAACTCCAAGTGGTACCTTCCTCGAAAAAGAAGGAAGCAGCATCATCGGTAATAATCCAGTCTTCACGAAATCTAATGGGGCAGGTGATCACCGGGCGATTTTCATGATAGATGCTACAGACACCCAAAGGGCTTTCGCTTTGTCTTTTGTACAGTTCGGCACTTTATTGTTAAATGGGCAGAGGCGATGAGAGCGGTATCGGTCAGCCTTTTCTGTGTGATCGGTTGGCAAGTGACCGAAAACCTCTGCCAGTGGTTGTCCTGTATCAGCCATATACTTAATCCTTTCTTATGTTGTTGGTTAAACAGGTCCGACCCGGGAAAAAAACCCCGGCCGGGCCACGGTTAAGGACATGGGTATAGATCATCGTAGTCTTCGTGTCGCTATGGCCCAAAAGTTCCTGGGCGGTCCGAATATCGTAAACGCCTTCCATTAGATGAATCGCGAATGAACGGCAGGAACGTAAGGCATCGCGCAGACGGTCTAATAGTTTCGGTTTTATGGCGGCCCCCGGCTTAACCCGAGGGGATTGACTTACTAATTTCGAAAGGATTGGTGCGGAGTTAGCCTCTGGCATAGGCTGCCCCCCTCTGGTAGGAACAAGCTGAAATTATCATCTTTTCCTCAAAGATGTCAAGATTCTCAAGGGTCTTCTGGATCACCTAATACCTCCTCTGCCGCTTTCAGAAGAAGCTTGCGGTATCTTTCCTCACCGGAGAAATCGTCTTCGCTTGGAAAGAGGTCGCCGGTGCCACGTGAGCTAGCGCGAATTGCGACGGCTGGATGTACCATAGGGAATACGCTTCTCTCGCGCCATAACAGATACCTGCACCTCCCGTTCCAGCCGTTCACCCAGCGCTTCTGCGGCGATATCCAGGTCGTAATCCCTCTGCAATCCAAGCCAGAACTGCGGCGAATTGCCGAAGTAACGCGCCAAACGCAGGGCGGTATCCGCTGTAATACTTCTTTTCCCCAACACAATCTCGTTGATACGGCGCGGGGGAACGCCGATATCCAAGGCCAGTCGGTTTTGGCTCAGGCCCATCGGCCTCAAGAACTCCTCCAGCAATACTTCCCCTGGGTGTACCGGGTTCAATTCTTTCTTACCCATATATTTTCTCCTAATGATAATCCGTGATCTCTACATTAAAGGCATCCCCTTCTCGCCACTCAAAGCAGATGCGCCACTGATCATTAATGCGAAGGCTGTATTGCCCCACTCGATTCCCGCTCAACTTTTCCAGCCGATTCGCTGGTGGAATGCGTAGATCGTTTAGCGATACGGCATTATTAAGCATTCGCAGTTTACGCAAGGCAACTTGTTGAATTTCCGTTGGCAGCCTGCGCGAACGCTGACGCCCAAAGACCTTCTCTGTTTCAGTATCCTTGAAGGACTTAATCACAAATTTATTATATAACGGCTTGCGTTAAACGTCAAACGGTAAGGTGGAAATTATTGGGAGAATTTGCAGGGCGAATTTCCCCCTTCGCTTGACACATATTCGGCTTCCCAGTATACTTTCTAAGCAAGAAGCGAATTCCTATCAAATATCAAAAGAATCTCGGATAAATTCTCCGTTACTTCTATGCGGCATTTTCAACCAGAAGTTTAGTTGGATTGATTTTAGCTGGAGTTTTTTGGGGGGTAATTCCGGTATTTCCAGCGAATCTTTACCATCATCATTAACACATTCAGCATGATTTTGCGGTTGAAGGTCGATTCCCCGGCCTTCCGTTCTTCGAGAATATAAGGCACTTCCTTGATACGAAACCCGCGTTTATAAGATTTGTATAGAACCTCTTCCACAACCGCAGGCCCTTTTGACATCGTCTGATCCAGCTCTATGTTTTTTAGCACCTCCCGGCGGAAGATCCGGTAGCCGGAGGTGCAGTCTCGAATTGGCAGGGATAGCACAAAGCGGATGTAGGCATTGGCCAGGCGGGTAATCCATTTTCTTAAGAAATGCCGCCCTCTCTCTCCTCCACCGGGGATTAAACGGGACCCGATGAGTAGATCGCAATCATCCATCCGGCTGAGGAAATAAGGAATGTAAGATGGCAAGTGAGAAAAGTCAGCGTCCATCTCAATGACAAATTCAACCCCCTGGCGCACGGCATACTGAAACCCCACAATCCCCGCCGTCCCCCGCCCGCGTTCTTCCTTGCGCAGGATCAGATGGACCCTCGGGTCTTCCTGCCGTAACCGTTCCACAATGGCAGCAGTTCCATCCGGGGAATTGTCATCCACCACCACAGCCCCGATATCCGGCCCCTGGTTGAGGATCTCCCGCAGAAGGCTTTCGATGTTTAGGGCTTCGTTGTAGGTCGGCACCATGGCCATGGCTCTCATGGAGACCCCTCCATCTGCCTGGTAATTTTCCCCCAAGAGAGGTTTCCGGCAAAGACCAGCGCTATTCCCAGGGAAGTCTCTATTAAAAAAGTAAGAGCATGCAGGATAATGGCATACCCCAAAGCCGCCTCTTTGCTCACCCCAAAGGACATCACCACCAGGAGGACTAAATAATGAAATGTGCCGATGGCCCCCGGGGAAGATGGGATGATCTTGCCGAAGGCGGCAAACACTATGACCATCACCGCAGCCTGAAACGGAAGAAACAGGCCGCAGGATATTAGGATCAAGTAGGCCACCCCAAAGGCCGTTACCCACATCAACAGAATTGCCGCAAAAGCATAGAAAACGTAACGGCCGGTGACTGCTCGAAATCCCTGAAAGATATTGTTCAATATTGATTGGATCTTTCCCTGGAAGCGTCCCGGGAGAAATTGCAAAAGCCGGTAGAGCCAACTCAAAAACTTTTCTTCCCGGCGCATCACGATGAACAGAAAAACGATCATCGCCGCGGCAGCCAACCCCACTAACATTCCGCTGGTGCGGAGCCAGGGAGGAAGCGATACGAAAGGCAAAAGAATAATAAGAAAGACCGTCAGAATCAAGATATCCAGAAGGTGTTCAACGGCTACTGTGGAAAGGCAAAGGGTTTTGGGAAGCTTCTCCCGCTCACCCATCAAATATCCCCGGGCCAGTTCTCCCATTTTTGCCGGGAAAAGGTTATTGACCATTAAACCAATGATCAAAACGGTTGTAGTGGACGACACCCGGATATCTTTTTTAGCCGGCAAAAGTAAATACCGCCATCCGGTCCCTTTCAGGAAAAAGCAAGTAAGCTGGCCCGCTATAGCCGGTATGAAAAATAAAAAATTGACTGCTTGCAGAGCTGCCCACAAGGCGTTGAAATCGATTTTTCTTAAGGAAAGGTAAACGGCAGCGGCACTAATGAGAAAGCCAATCAAAAGATTAAGGTGGGTTCGCCGGGAAAAAGCCATCCGATTTCAAATCCCTCTTTTCTTCTGGCTCCGGGGAAGCAAGGCGCGGATTTTTTCCATCACCTCCTTGGCCTCAATGGCCTGCATGCAATTCGGGGAAACCTGGCAGCTTCTCCGGTAACAGGGCGCGCAGGGAAGAGAAGAAATGATTTTCTCCCCCCTTCCGTAAAGCTCAATCTCCTGGGCGCAGGTAGGTCCAAAAAAGGCCACGACTTTTTTCTTCAAGGCAATGGCCATATGCAGGGCAGTCGTGTCCCCCGTAACCACGACATCACAGAGGTCGATCAGGGCGGCGAATTCTCTGAGTGTATTGTCGCACCCGGAGTCAATAACCCCCCCTTTTGCTTCCTTTAAAATCTTGGAGTTTCGCTCTTTTTCCTTGGGCCCGCCCAGAAGGAGAAGACTGGTCTTCGGATCTTTTCTGAGCCCGTTGATGAGCTGAATGTATCCTTCTAATGTCCAGGCCTTATTGGCAAAGACATCTCCTGCTCCGGTATTCAGCCCAATGACTATCTCCCCTTTCTTCAGGCCTATCCGCCTGGCAAACCTCTCCGCAAAGGCTGTGTCTTCTTCCAATAAAACCAAAAAATATTCATCCTTCTGGAAATCCAGCTCGGTAATTCCGAAGATCAGCTCCGGGTAGGTTTTTTGGTTCTGATAGAATTTAAGTTCATCGGATAGCCCGAGAAGAAAAGCATACTCGCTGGCCTGGTTCAGAGGAAAGACATTCCCCTTAGGCCCCAGCCCAAAACCTTTCTTCTCCCGGCCCCTGAATTTTGACACCAGGGCTGCGCCCCGGGGCTCCTTCTCCAACCCGATGATCAGGTCGAAGGTCTCCGCCTCTAACGGCAGGAGGGAAGAATAATCAAAAGTCAAAAGACGGTCAATAATGGGAATGTTTTTTAAAAGAGGATACGCTTCTTTGTCCACAACCCAGGTAATGTGGCTCTGCGGGTAGGCCCGCTTTAAACCGGAAAGCAGCGGGGTAGTGCGGAGGACGTCTCCGATGGCCGCAAGTTTAACGATCAGGATGCGCTTGCCCATGGGGCTGTATTTGGCGCATCCCGGGCAGGTTCGTTTGAACTTGCAGGGCCGATCCCCGAGAAAGTACCGGCAATCCAGTTTCCAGGAATTCATAATAATTCTTTCGTAAAGCGTAAGGCGCGAGAGCGCAAAGGGTAAATGAATTGAAAAATATTTTTAATCGCCCTAACGCCTCCCGACTTGCGCCTTGCGTATTTTATTTTTTCTTGTCGGGCACCCAGTCAAAATGGTTAAACTGCATGGTAAACGTGCCCCGCCCCTGGCTCAACGAGCGCAAGTCTGTGGAGTAGCCGAACATCTCCTTCAAAGGCACGAAGGCATCCACCACACTGACTTTCCCTTTGGCCTGAATCTGATCGATCCGGCCCTTGCGGGCGCTCAAGTCTCCGATGACCTCTCCCAGGAATTCTTCCGGCACGACCACCTCGGTCTTCATGATCGGCTCGAGTAATACCGGTTGAGCTTTCTGGCACCCTTCCCGAAAAGCCATGGCCGCAGCCACCTGAAAAGCTAAGGGCGAGGACTGAGCCTCACGGAAGGTTCCGCTAAGGAGGTTAACCTGTAAATCAACTATAGGATACCCGGCCACCACGCCGTTCCCGGTAGATTCTTGGACACCAGTTTCGATGCTCTGGATAAATTCTTCAGGGATGGTTCCGTCAGCAAAGGCTCTGCTGAATTCGATCCCTGAACCCCGCAGGCGGGGTTCCAGACGCAGGCGCACATGCCCGAAATGCAGGACGCCTTCAATCTCCCTCTCGAATTTCCCCTCCCCTTCGGCAACCTGGGTGATGGTCTCCCGGTAAACCACCTGAGGTTTGCCTACGTTTACGGCAACGTTGAAATCTTCCCGCAGCCTTCTTACGATCACTTCCAGGTGCAGCTCTCCCATCCCGGAGATGACGGTTTGTCCTGTGTCCTCATCAAACCTCACTCGAAAGGTAGGGTCTTCGTCGGTTAGCTTCTGCAAAAAAAATACCAATTTCTCCTGGTCGGGCCGGGATTTTGGTTCGATAGCCACGGAGGTCACCGGCTCATAAAAATCGATACGTTCCAGGGTGATCGGATGAGATTCGTCGCAGAGGGTGTCTCCGGTGGCCGTCTCTTTTAAACCGGCAGCGGCCACGATGTCCCCGGCCCGGACCTCCGGGATTCTTTCTTTTTTATTAGCATGCATGCGGAAAAGGCGGGCCACCCGCTCCCTCTTCCCCTTGGTGGAGTTATACACATCCTGTTCGGTCCGCAGGACTCCGGAGTACATCCGGATGTAGGTCAGTTTTCTCCCTTCATCGAGGGCAATCTTAAAAGCCAGAGCCGCCAAAGGTTCCTGGTCAGAGCTGCGGCGGGTTTCCGCGTTTCCGGTTTTCGAGTTGAAACCCTTAACCGGGGGAATGTCCACGGGGGCCGGAAGGTAGTCCACCACTGCTTCCAAAAGGGGTTGAATGCCTTTGTTGCGCAAGGCCGCCCCGCAGAGAACCGGCACCAGCTCGAATTTCAGCGTGGCCGCTCTTAACACCGTTTTGATCTCCGCGGCGGAAACTTCCTGCCCTCCCACATACTTTTCCATAAGAGGATCGCTTTTTTCGGCCAAAGCCTCCACCAATTGGTCCCGGTATTTTTGGGCCTCAGCAAAAAAATCCGCCGGAATTTCCACTTCCTCAAACGTAGCCCCCAGAGTCTCTTCGTCCCAGATGATCGCTTTCATCCGGATTAAATCCACGACTCCCTGAAAACGCTCCTCTTCGCCCAAAGGCAGCTGGATGAGGACGGGCCGGGCTCCGAGCTTTTCCTTCATCATTTCCACGGTTCCCAAAAAATTAGCCCCCACCCGATCCATTTTGTTGATGAAGGTGATCCGCGGAACACGGTATTTGTCCGCCTGATGCCAGACCGTTTCCGATTGAGGCTCCACGCCGCCCACCGCGTCAAAAAGGGCCACTGCGCCATCCAGGACCCTGAGGCTTCTTTCCACTTCGATGGTAAAATCCACGTGGCCGGGGGTATCGATAAGATGAATATCATAACCTTTCCAGGAGCAGGTGGTCACAGCGGAGGTGATGGTAATGCCCCGCTCCTGTTCCTGGGGCATCCAGTCCATTACCGCCTCGCCGTCGTGGACCTCGCCCATCTTGTGGGACCGGCCCGTGTAGTAGAGGATGCGCTCGGTAACCGTAGTCTTTCCGGCATCGATGTGGGCCATGATGCCGATGTTGCGAATTTTGTTCAATCGATTTTTAGGCGTTGCCATTTTTTTTTAAATTAGCCACAGAGGACACAGAGATCACAGAGTTTTAAAAGCCCTGCTTAAGAAAAAGTAAAGGATAAGTGTCAAGTGTCTAACGGGTTGCG
>JASEHN010000097.1 GCA_030018715.1 Thermodesulfobacteriota bacterium
CTTCCCTTCTTTGTTTTACAAGGGCATCATCTTTAAAGTTTGTCCCAATTTCGCGCTCTTCTAACTTCATCCTCATGATAGAACACTCACCAGTTTGATACTAAAAATATCCCAAAGCCCTTTACTGACTGAACAATCAATCTCCTACACGATTTCAAAAACCTTGTCAAGAAAAAAATGAAGAGGTCTTACCAAACGAAGTTCCATATTCCCGGTTCAGATTTAACCGTCGATCACTTTATATTCCCCAACCTTTTCCTGAGCCAAGCCACCTCCCGCCTGAGCCTGGGTCCAGTAAGCGATCCCGTTCGGGCTCCGTCTATCACTGTGAATTCATCAATTTATTGAAAAGTGTAGAGTGGCAAGGGGCTCAGATCCTTGACAAACATACAGTCGTGCTGTATATTTTCATACAAATGGTTGCTCTGGATATTCCTTTAAAAAATTCTGAACGATTGGAAAAAGGGAATAAGGATGGACGGTAGGAGTTATACTATCGGAGAGTTTGCCAGGCTGCTGGGAGTGAGTCCCAGGACAATCGATTTTTACACCCGGCAGGGACTCCTTAACCCTGAGCAGCCAGCTCGGGGGCATGGCTACCGGCATTATACCCAAGGGGACCGCGCCCGGGTGGCCTTGATCAAACAGCTTAAGGCGCGAAAATTCTCTCTGCAGGAAATCCGCCGGGTGTTGTATTCCCCCAGCGGCCAGAAAGCTACATCGACCGTGGAAATCATGGAGCAGGTGACGCTCGATCTGGAGCGGCTGCAAAACCTTATCCAGAAAACCCGTTCCTCGACTTCTACCGCAGATCAACCAGCCATGCGCATTGTCGCTACCGAAGCTCTACAAAAGGCCACAGGCATCTGCTCGTTGCTCGTGGCCTTTTTACAAGATATCCCGCTTCTATAGCGGCCCAAAAGAGGAGGAAAAAACATGTCAGGTAACACTTTCAAAACCTTTATCTTGCTCGCCGGACTGAGCGCTCTCTTGCTGCTCATTGGCCAGGCCCTCGGTGGGCGCTCCGGCCTTTACTTCGCTCTATTCATGGCTTTCATCATGAACATGGTGGGCTACTGGTTCAGCGACAAGATTGCCCTGGCCATGAGCGGGGCCAAGGAAATCTCCGTTAACCAAGCTCCTGAACTGCACCATATGGTGGAAAAGCTGTCTGTTCAGGCCAGCCTTCCCAAGCCCAGGGTATATATGATTCCCCAGGACACGCCCAACGCCTTTGCCACCGGCCGCAATCCGGAGCATGCCGCTGTCGCCGTAACCGACGGCCTCCTGCGCATCCTCAAGCCCGCTGAGTTAGAAGGCGTCCTGGCCCATGAGTTGGCCCACATTAAAAACCGGGATATCCTCATCAGCTCCGTGGCCGCGGTCATTGCCGGAGCCATCAGTTATATGGCTACTATGGCCCAGTGGGGAGCTTTCCTGGGTATGGGCCGTGGGAATGATGATGAAGGAAGAGGCGGGGGGAATATCATTTCGGTCTTGTTGATGGCCATCATAGCGCCCATGGCCGCCATGCTCATCCAGATGGCTATTTCCCGCAGCCGGGAATATCAGGCGGATGCTACCGGAGCCAGAATCGTCGGCGTCGGCCGCCCGCTGGCCAACGCCCTGGTCAAATTGGAAAATTACAATAAACAATTGCCCATGCAGGTAAACCCGGCACAGGCCCAGATGTACATTGTCAATCCTCTCGCGGCTGGCGGATTCACCCGGCTCTTCAGCACTCATCCGCCTATCCAGGAAAGGGTAGCCCGCCTGATGGCCATGGAACCCATTAACCCCTAAGGCGTCGTAGCCGGAAACAAATTAGATTGCAGATTTGAGATTTCAGATTAAATTAATAATCCGAAATCCGAAATAAATCCAAAAACCAAATGCGCCAAAGCCGGTTTAATTTTAAGCCGGCTTTTTTCTTTCTTGCCGCTCATCAGCGACTTTTTTCCAAGGCTTTTTCCAGGTCGCCGATAATCTCGGCGGCCTCTTCAATCCCTGCGGAAAGGCGCACCAGGCTGTCACTAATCCCTACCTTCGCTCGCTCTTCCGGTGGCAGGGCCCGATGGGAAGACATGGGCGGGTAAAGGACTAAACTGTAAACATCGCCGAGCGTGGTCGCCGGGATGATGAGTTCCAGGGCTTCCATGAACCGAAAAACTTCTGTTCGCCCGGCATCCTTGATTTCGAAGGAAATCATCCCCCCGAAAATTCCCGGCGGAAAGAGCCTTTGGGCCAGTTCATGCTGGGGATGGCTGGCCAGGCCGGGGTAATTTACCCGGGCGATACGCGGATGGCCTTCCAGCCATCTGGCCACCTCCAGGGCATTCTGGCAATGCTGGCGCATGCGCAGAGGAAGGGTTTTCAGCCCCCGGAGGGTCAGCCAGGCTTCGGTGGGTCCCAAGTTTCCTCCGGTCATTTTAATGATCTCGTGGAGGGTGGCGTGATTCTCCCTGGATGTCACCACCGCTCCCCCGAGGACATCCCCATGTCCTCCGATGTATTTCGTGGTGGAGTGAACACAGAAGTCCACTCCGTGTTTGAGAGGCTGGAAAAGGACGGGCGTGGCAAAGGTATTGTCCACGATTACTTTCGCCCCAGCCTGATGAACTATGCGGCTGATCGCGGGAATGTCCGCGACTTTCATCAGGGGGTTGGAGATGGTTTCCAGGATGACCGCAACCGGCCTGGTTTCAGATAGAGTTTTGGCGAATTTCTCAAGGTTGGTAACGTCCACGAAGTGCGTCCGCACCCCGAGTTCCGGGAACAGCCGGGAACAGATGGCGTAAGTGGCTCCATAAATATCGTAGGCTGCAAGGAGTGAAGCTCCAGCTTTGACCCCGGCAGCAAGCAGGCTGGCGTGGACAGCCGCCATTCCCGAACCGAATGTTATAGCGGCTTCTCCTCCCTCCAGGTCAGCTAGGGCTTCTTCCAGGGCGGAGTTCGTAGGGTTCCCATACCGGGTGTAAACGTAGCCTTCGCGTTCATTGGCAAAAACTCCATCCAGGTCTTTTACATCCTCATAAAAAAAACCCACAGTTTGGTAGATGGGCGTGGAGACCGGCTGGAAATCCGGTTTGGGCCGTCGCTCCCCGGAATGTACCGCCCGGGTAAAAATTGATTTCCCCTTGGCCATTGTGCCCCTCCTTAAGCCTTGATTCATTACTTTATTTACCGCAGAGAACGCTGAGAACACAGAGACGAACTGAAAAAACATGGTTTAGAAATCAAATTTTAAAATGGCATCTTTTAATTTATCTATTTCTCTGCGGTCTTTGCGTGCTCTGCGGTAAAAAATTAAATTAAATAACAGATAGTTTTTTCCGCAGTTCCTCGGCCTGGTTGACAATTCCTTCAATAATGTCCTTCATGGGCATCACTTTCTTCACCAGGCCTACTCCCTGCCCGCAGGAAATGACCCCGGCGTTCAGGTCTCCTTCCTGGAACATTCTCTTGGCCTTCTCTCCGGCAGCCACCTGAATGATCTCCTGCAAGCCGGCCTGTTGTTTTTCTATTTCGGCCAATTTCTTAGCCACTTCGTTGACCCACACCCGGTGGGAATTTTGAATGCTGCGCATGACGATCATGGTATCCAGCTCGGTGGCCTCGATCAAAGCCTGTTTTAATTTGGGATGTATGGGACATTCTTCGGCAACCAACAAGGAAGTTCCCATGATCACCCCTTGCGCCCCTAAGGCCAGCAAAGCTAAGAATCCGCGGCCATCGGCCACTCCTCCTCCGCCGATCACCGGAATTTTCAGGGCGTCCACCACCCGCGGCACGAGGCACAGGGTAGTGATATCCAGGGTGCCGGTGGCCCCGCCGTTTTCATATCCCACCACAGTCACGGCATCCGCCCCGATCGATTGGGCCTTCAAAGCATAACGAACCCCCACGCACTTATGAATGAGGATGATGCCCTGGGCCTTGAGATCTCTGGCCAACTCTTCCGGGGCCTTGTGGCCGGATGTTTCCACAATCTTAATCCCTTCGTCGAAGATGACCTCCAGGTATTCCCGATTGTCAATCGGCCGCATAGCCGGAAATAAATTTAAATTAACGGCAAAGGGTTTGTCGGTCATTCCTTTGAGCTTTTTTATTTCCCGGCGAAACTCTTCTTTGGTCTGAAAAATGGCCGAGGCTAAAACGCCGAGACCTCCCGCATTTGCAGAGGCTGCCACCATCTCGGCCCGGGAAAGGTGCATCATGGTGCCGACAACGATGGGATACTTGATGCCCAGCATCTCTGTGATCCTGGTCTGGAACATTGTTCCCTCCTTTATTATATTTGGGGCGCCGATTGGCGCAGATAAACGCGGATAACATTTTTTCACAGGAATGACTTGTTTCTATTTTACTTACTGAGTGAATACCCGATTTGCTTTGGATAGGTTTCAGCTCAATCTCTTTCTTCATTTTGGCCCAAAGAATCGCTCAACTTAGGTGCTAATTGCCCATTGCTTTTTCCTTTTCTCCATTATCTATTCTTCCATCGGAATTTTCGATTCGCAAGGAACACCTGTCTGGCAAAGCCCGCAACCATATCCATCGAAACCAAATTGAGCTTTCACGTAATCCGCAGTAACCGGGTGCAGATAACTTTTGCATTTCACTTTGTCGTGGCCCTCCCTGCTCAGGGCTCCTGTGGGACAACGCTTTATGCATTTCCCGCAGATCCCTTGGGAAAAAAATAAGCAATACGCCTGATGGTTCTTATAGGGTCGATCTGTAGGTGGAATCCTGATTTGGGCCACAATCGAACCGCAACGCATTGCTTTCCCCCGGGGGGTGATAAGGCCATCGCAAAGCCCAAAAGTTCCCAAACCGGAGGCATAAGCGGCATGCCGCTCAGACCAGGTGGAGGCGAAACCATAACGATCCGAGTCTTTCCATTCCCAAAGAGGAGAAATCATGGGCGCCACGGCCTTGATCCCCTTCTCCTGTAAAACCGCTATCACCTGCTTGCGCAGTTTTACATTGACCTCCTCCCCAAATATCCGCGTCCTCGCCCATCTTTCAGAGGGGTAAGCAGTTTCTTGGCGATTGTCAGCCTTTGTCCTTTCGGTCTGGGGCAAAATCCAGCTGATGACAGACAGTTCATCCGCCGTTACGGTTAATTCCGGAAAGGTCTTACTGAATATTTCCAGAGGGGTCCAGTGAAAAGCCCCGACATGTTCCTTGAAATCCTGGTAGAGAGGATCATCCCCCCTGGAGAATCCTACAAGCGGATCCGCCCAGGCCTTCTCATTGTCTGCATTTTTCATCGTGTTTTCCGGGGATTGGTTAATGAAATCGGTGATCAAATTTTTCATCCAGATGGCCTGATCCTGGGTTTGGCGATTTGCCTCCATTTTTTCCTCCTGTAATCGTAAAATAGTTTCAAGTTTTAGGTTTGAAGTTATTAACTCGATTGTATAAGAATTTCCTTTTTTAACTTTGATGGCCTCGTAAAAAGTCGTCACTCCGGTGAAAACCGGAGTCCAGAGGTTTGATAACTCCTTGAAATAACTGTCCGCCTGAGGCGGACGGCTTTCGCCGGAATGACATAATGAAGGGAATTCTGACTTTTTACGAGATCATCAAATTTTATTCCTTAAATTCTCCGACCCAAGTGCTTTTCGCCGGATTGCGCGCAACCAGTTTCAAATACTCAACAGCCGGGTAGCCCACCGTGAAAGCTATGAGAGCCTTGTGATCTGATGGAATCCCCAACATCTTCTTTAATTCCTCGGTGTTTTCGATGGCCCAGATGAGGAAGGCGATATAGCAAGTCCCCAGGCTCAAAGTCTCCGCCAAAAGGACCATTTGGGTAGAGGCGATTGCGGCATCCACCTCGGGGGTCGTGGCCAGGTTCTTTTTTATGTGGATTATTATTAAGGCCGGTGCCTGATGGAGAAGTTGGTCAACTCCTCCCGCCCATTTTTGGGCGATCCGTTCCCAGACAGCAGGAAGATTCTGCCTGGAAGTCAACTCCTCGGGCAGAGGCTTTTTCAAGCGGTTGTGCTGGTCTATGACTTCTTGAATTGCTTTTCCCTGCTTTTGCAGGCTCTGAATGGCCAGCGTGCAAACTTTATCTAAAACATTTCTTCCACTGACCACGACGTATTCACAGGCCTGTCGGTTGGATCCCGTTGGGGCGAAGCGTCCCGCCTCAATCAGCATTTTCAATTTTTCTTTTTCCACGGGTTTATCCTGGTACAACCTGAGGCTGCGGCGGCTCCGCAAGAAGCGAAAGAAAGGGGCGGCGGGGGGGATCTCCTCCTTGCTCGGTACGGGTGTAAACTCCTCATTTCCTAAAGAGAACCGGGGGGCATCTGTTGGGCAGACCGCCTTGCAGTGGCCGCAATAGAGGCACATGGCGGGATCGATGATTTGGACCGAATTCTCCCTTTCCTGGATGATCCTCCGGACGCAGACGGATATACAGAGACCGCATTTCGTGCATATATTTTCGTCGATTGATATCAATTCAGCCTCCTATAGGGTGAAAGATTAAACTTCAGGGCATTTATGAATCAGACATAAAAGGCCCGCCTTTTCTCGTCCAAGCTCATTACATACGCTTCAGCTTCATCCGGGGAAGCCCTTTCCAGGGAACCATCTGGTCGTTGGATTACAACGCCCGAGGAAGTCAGAATTCTGAATTTCTCCTTTCGCTCTTCCGCATCCGGCCAGCAGATAAGCTGGCAATTGCCGCAGGTCAGATAAAGTTTGGAGCGCATGAGAATATGGGGAAAGCCCCCTTCCAGGGGAGGACGGCGATCATAGGCTTTGATCCCTTTTATCATAGCATCGCGAAAAGCATTGTCATCCTCGGGGATGAAGAATCTCCCCGGCGACCAGGTTGACCATTTCTTTGAGGGGTGGAGGCCTGTCATGCCCCCACAGACAAACTCACAGCGGAGGTAGTTTCTTCTCTTCGCGTAAGAAAACGTTTCCCCTCCCAGGTTCACCTGGGCGTCCTCTGCCGGGTCCATCAATCCCGAGCAGCAGGAAGCCAGGCAGAGCTTACATCGGTCACAGTAGTTATTTTCCGGAGTGAGAGGGTCAGTCGGCTCCAGTTCCGCTGAAGTTACGCAGGTGCCGAGAATCACTGCCGCCCCATATTCAGGGGTGATCACGTTTCCTGAAAACCCAAACCAACCCACACCCGAACGGACCGCCAGGTAGCGATGGGAAAGGTCGGGATGCATGCCGATCCTGCCGATCTTTTCCTCCTCCCGGTAGGATTCGTTAGCCACCACCCCTACAGAAGGGTATCCCTTCTGTTCCAGATGTTTGGCCAGGTGGGCGGCGATTCCCGTGGCCTCCATGTTGACCTTAAGATTGTCCCGCTCGTGACTCAGGCGATCTTCTTTGGACAGGAAAGGCCGGATATACTCCTTATTCAGCGGAATCGCGAAGGATATGGCCGAACGGGCTTCAGGCAGGATATAGGTGAGATCCGTTGAAGGAGGGCCTCCCTCCAGGGTCTGATGGGTTGCAATTCCCACCCGGACAGTTCCATAAGATCCGACCATCTTTTTAACTTGTTCGGTAAGGGAATCCATGTTTCCTCCTTTCACCCTTCCATTTCCTCGATCATCAGGTTGTCCTGGATCTGAATGCAGCCGGTGACGCTCTGGGCAGCAGGGCATCTCAACAGGTAGGACGAGAATGAATCCTTAGCGTCTTCTGACTTTTCCTTGGGAATTTTTAAATGGTAGGTGGCACGGATCCGGGTGATTTTGAGCACCCCGTTCATATTCTCGATATCTCCCTCCACCTCAGCCCAATAGCGCTCTTCAGGAGTGGGAATCTTTTTTCCGGCCAGGACCCCGGCCAGTGTTCCCATCATTCAGGCCGCTGTTGCGGCTACAATGTGATCAAGAGTCGCCGCATGCTCTTTTTCCGGCTCCACTTTATAAAACCGCTTGATGCCCCCATGAACCCCATAATAAATGGGTTCACCAAAGCCCTCAATCATGGCCCGCCGGGTAGGACCTTTCTCCCTTACGATTTTGATACGGGATGTATGAACGATTTCACCCATTTTCTCCTCCCCAGAGCTGAATTGGATGCATCCTTTGCTGATATTTAAAGGACAAGGTTTTTGCTCGTATGCAAAAAATCATCCTTTGATGTCTTTAAGCATTCTTTTGAACAAAAGCTTCTCTTCTAAAGATAGGACGCTGGTCAACTCTTCGTTGACCGCCTTTCTCTGTTCAGCCAGGTCATCCATCATTTTTCTGGCTCTGGCCGTGATGGATACGCGAAGGGAACGGCGGTCTTCGGGGTTTTCTTCTTTTTTAACCAATCCGGCCTCGGCCATCCGGTCTAAAACCCCCGAAAGCGTAGCGCTGTCCATGACCGTTCTTTCGGAAATTTCTGCGGAGGAGAGGGCTTCTTCGTCTCTGAGGACAGCCAAGATAAGGTGTTGCACAGGAGTTAATCCAAAGGGTAGAAGTTTTTTCTTGAGCAACCCGTGGGCTTTCTGGTATGCCTTGCCCAGAAGAAAGACGAAACACTCTTCGTGCTCTGACATTAGGCAACTCCAAAATTAGTTTGTATACAAGATAATATAGACAGGGAAAAGAGGTGTCAAGTAAATTTTTGCGGAATTGGGAATCTGGGGAGACCCTTTCCACTTACGCCTATTGTTTTATTGATTGTATAGCAATAAATTTAAAATCCGAATGTCGAAGCACGAAACAATTTTTATGGCTTCGTAAAAAGTCCCAGCCAAGGCGGATCGTTGCGGCGCACATCTAAGTGCTTACTCCTCAGGATTTGCGCGTCTTGTCCGCCTGTGGCGGAGAGCTTTTTACTTGGCCATCCCAATTTTGATTTTTTTAGAGTCTATCAAAAACAGGATATCCCCAACGCCTTCCTCAAAAAAAATGAAAGGCCCGTAAAGCATTTACTCCTGCTATCATTTGCGTAAAGTGAAAGGAAAGCCCGTATTAACTTGCCACCCCCCAGTTTATTCGCCCCCTATTTTATCGTGGCTCTGGCCCGGGGG
>JASEHN010000701.1 GCA_030018715.1 Thermodesulfobacteriota bacterium
CTTCAAGGTTTTCTCCCGACCGATGCTGCCCCGCCTAAGGCGGACTCAGCGCCCTGGCCCCCGAGCCACGATATAAGCTGTGTTTAACAACAACATGAGTCAAATAGAAAAGCCGATTGAATAGTTTTTGAAATGGAACAAACCTAACGACTCACCGAAAGGGGAAGAAAATGGCTTCAAAGACTCTGGAAGATGCCCTGAATTATCTTTTCCTGCACAACACTGTAAAAAAAGATATTCAGGAAGGAAACGTCCCTGTGATCGTCCGGGGCGAAGGAAACTATATTTATGACGAAGGAGGAAATCGCTACCTGGATTTAATGGCCGGGAACACTAGGCCGAATGCCATCGGTTACGGCCGGGAAGAGGTGGCCCGGGCCATGTATGATCAGGCCATGAAGATGCATTATTTCACTCCGGCTTTTTTCATCACAATTCCGGCAGTTGAATTGGCCAAAAAACTGGCCTCACTTTACCCAGGCGAATTGACCACGACCTGCTTTGTATGTGACGGATCGGAGGCCGTGGAAACCGCTTTCAAGATGGCCAAGCAGTACCATTACCTGACCAATAAACAAAAGCGCTTTAAAATCATCTCCCGCCATAATGCCTACCACGGCCAAACCATGGGCGCTCTCAGCGCCTTAGGGTTTTTAAACCCCATGCGCAATGTCATGGCCCCTCTGGTCCCGGGACATGCTTTTTTAATTCCGCCTTACTGTTACCGCTGCCCCCTGAACCTTACTTATCCGGCCTGCGATTTGGCCTGTGCCGATGCCCTGGATTCTTTGATCCAGTTTGAGGGACCGGATCTGGTTGCCGCTTTTATTGCCGAAACGGTTATGCAAGGCGTAGGGGCTCTCTCTCCTCCTGATGGATACTTCGAGCGGATCCGGCAGATATGCGATAAATACGGGGTTCTCCTCATTATCGATGAAGTCATCGTGGGCTTTGGCCGCACAGGAAAGATGTTCGCTTCCGAGCATTACAACATCAAGCCCGATATTATGACTATGGCCAAACAATTAACCAGTGGTTATGTCCCGCTGGGAGCGGCCGCCACCACCCGCAAGATCGCTGATAACATTCCTACCTTTCTGCACCTGCACACCTACGGCAACCACCCGGTTTGCTGCGCCGCCGCTCTGGCTAACCTCGAGATCATCGAGAAGGAAAAACTGGTGGCAAACGCTGCGGAGATGGGGAAATATTTCCTCGAAGGCCTGAAGGATCTTACCAGACACCCGACCGTAGGCGAAGCCCGGGGGTTGGGTCTCTGGTGCGCCATCGAAATCGTGAAGGATAAAAAGAACCGTCTCCCCTTCCCCTCTAAGGAAAATATATTATTCCAGCTCGCCCTGACCGGAAGGGCGCATGGCGTGATCATCAGGGGAATGGGGAATAATGCCCTGGAATTTTCCCCGCCTCTGACCATAACCCGGAAAGAATTAGACGAGGGACTAAAAGCCATCGACCAAGCTTTGTACGACGTGGAAAAGAAGCTGGGCTATTAAATAAGATGGTTTCGTAAAAAGCTCTCCGCCATAGGCGGACAAGGCGCGCAATCCCGCTCCGAGCGGGACTGAGGAGTGAAGCGTACTTACA
>JASEHN010000702.1 GCA_030018715.1 Thermodesulfobacteriota bacterium
CCCAAAGGAGGAGGAGATAAAAAGCCCCAAATACATCAGTTTAAGACCGGGCTTCGAATGTCAGATTCCCATATTTAGGTTTTCAACAATCGAGCGGCTCAGGCTATGGCTCCCTTTATTCAGTTTCTTTTGAATGAGAAATTTGATAAATTATACGTGCACAGGTCCGGTTTTATTCATACGGGGGGCAAAATGACGCCTGAAGATCTCCGTGTTCTTATCGAAGCTGGGGAAAATTTGGAGGTTGAATTTAAGGGGGAAGAGCATGCAGCTTTTAACGACCGGGATCTTATAAAAGAAGTCGTCTGCCTATCAAATAGGGGTGGGAATAAGCCTGGATATTTGATTATTGGTGTTGAAGATGATGGAAGGATTACTGGAGCAAGGCCTCGCCATGAACTTGGCATCATTGATCCCAGCCGGATTCAGGCATTAGTCGCGAATCGAACACGACCATCTCTGTCATGCCGGGTGGAGGTTGTTTCCCACCAAAAAAGGGCGATCCTAATAATCGAGGTTCCAACTTCTCGGACTCCGGTTGCAACCAGTGAAGGCACATATTTGCGTCGCGCAATCGGAGGAAAGGGCAAGCCCGAATGCCTGCCTTTTCCTTTTCATGAGATGCAAGCATATCAAGCAGACCGTGGCATCCTGGATTATTCCGATTTGATTATTCCGGAAGCCGGTTGGGAGCATCTCGATCCCATAGAATTTGAACGCTTCCGCCGGAACATCCAGGAAAGCAGGGGGTTTGGCGATCCGAACCTTCTTGGCCTTCCCGATATCGAGTTGGCGAAAGCTTTGGGAGCTGTTACTGCCAATCACGAAATCAAGGGAATTCGCGTGCTGGGTCTCCTTCTTTTCGGAAAAGAACAGGCCCTTCGCCAATTCTTGCCAACCCATGAAATAGCCTTCCAACGAATTTCGGGTTTGCAGGTAGAAGTCAATGAATTCTTGCGTTATCCTATTCTCAGGGTTATGGAGGAAATGCTTACCCGTTTCAGGGCTCGGAACCGGGAAGAAGAAATTATGGTGGGGATGCTCCGGGTCGGTATTCCGGATTATCCCGAGCAATCCTTCCGGGAAGGTTTGGCAAACGCGCTTATTCATCGAGACTACACCCGACAGGGCGCCGTATACATTCAGTGGCGTGATGATCGGCTTGAGATTTCAAATCCAGGTGGTTTTCCTGAGGGGGTGCGGTTAGATAATTTGCTGGTGACCCCCCCACGCCCTCGAAATCCACTGCTTGCTGATGCTTTCAAAAGGGCGGGCCTTGTCGAAAGGACAGGGCGAGGTATCGACACAATTTTTTATCAACAACTGCGAAACGGCCGTCCCATTCCATCATATGAAAAGAGCATAGAAACAGACGTTATATTGGAATTGCCGGGAGGAAAGGCGAACCTCCATTTTGTGAGGCTGGCGACAGAGGAAAGTCAGGCCGGGCGAGTTCTCAGTCTAAATGCGCTCTTGGTTCTTAATCGGATATGGTCTGATCGCCGCATTACCGCAGACGAAGCGATGAAGTTGATTCAAAGATCAGAAACTGAAGGGCGGGCAGTCCTCGAGAGTTTAGTGGAGAGCGGTCTTGTTGAA
>JASEHN010000703.1 GCA_030018715.1 Thermodesulfobacteriota bacterium
GGTTTTTAAATCCGAAATCCGAAACAAATTTCAAATCCAAACTTTAGCTAATTTCAGATTTGAGATTTAAGATTTCAGATTGAAGTTTTTATTCTTTCAATCTGCAATCTACAATCTGCGATCTGCAATGGTTTGGATTGCGTGCTTCGAAATTAGAATTTAGGCATCCCTTTTTATCCCTTCACCTTTCCTATCTTTTCATTCAGCTCATCATAAAAGGTCTTTTTTAAAAATCTAAAGCTGTGGACGAAAGTTTCGAAATGCTCAAAAGGGGATGGATCGTAAGTTCCTCCGAGGGTCCTCCATTGGGTGCATACAAAAGAAATGATCCGTTCTCCTTTTTTTACAAGATAAATTTTTGACCTGGCCTTTTCATCCCGGTTCGGGTTTTCTCCTTCAAGGTGAATGGCCAGGGCGGGTTGGCCCATGATTTGAACCTTTTCTTCCTTTTGAACCTGGGGGGACATTCCGCTATTGAAAAGAAAACGGGTGCAGTACTGCCTGGCCCGCTGGTCCAAATCCCGGGAACTACCGAATGGTTCATCATCATAGATAAACGTGGTCTGGCTGGGGAAATCCCCCTTCTCGAACTTCAGAAACCCCAGTTCAAAATCTCCGCCTTCTAAATTTTTCATAAGCGCCCAGCCCGCAGGCGGTCTTTTGAATTCATACTTTTCCAGGAAAATCACGGTTCCGCGGTCTGTGGGAAGCAAAGCGCTGGGCTTTTCTGGAGCCAAAGTGGCGCAGCCGCCCATGGAAAGCCCTGCCGTAAATAGCCCTGCTATAAAAAGCAGGGCGGCTCCAACAGGAAATCCGGTCATATTTTTTTTAATCGCTATCATTTCTTCATGGCCTCCTTTTCCAGATTCACCAGGAAATGGAGAATCTCTTTATTGTCTGGAGAGCCGTTTTTGATGTAACGAACGATCCCCTTCTTATCGATGACCACCGTGCGCCGGCCAAACCAGTTCGGCGTGCCGTCTGGGAGAAAAGGGGGTTTGTCCGAGTAAGCCCCGTAGGCCTTCCCTATCCAAGCCAGAGGATTCGACAAGAGAGGAAACTCCAGCCAAAATTCTTTGGCAAAATATTTATTCGTAACGACGTCATCCATGCTGACGCCCAGAACCCGGGCGTTGAGACGTTCATAGAGATAAAGATTTCTCTGATGCCCGTCCATCTCCCCGGTTCAAACCGGGGTAAAAGCGGCAGGAAAGAAGGTGATGATAAGATGGTGCTTGCCGTAGTAGTCCCTGTAATAATCCACCACTCTATCCTGCGAGGAAGGAAGCTGGAAAGACGGGGCTTCATCGCCCACCTTCAAGGATGGGAACGCCTGAGCCTGGACACCTCCCGTGGTTAAAAACACCAAGATGGGAATGGTGAACAAGGCCAGGCCAACGATAAATTTCTTGCGCATAAATCCTCCTTTCCTTTTCCGGGTTTTTTCTGGCCGGTTTTTTGTTCGAAAGCCTTTTTATATTGTAGACCCTCTGGGAAAAAATAAATTAAAAATTTGTGCTTGTATGTCTTTCTTGATGAACTCGTAAAAAGTCCGAAAGCCCCTTTCCCCGTCATTCCGGCG
>JASEHN010000704.1:0-1225 GCA_030018715.1 Thermodesulfobacteriota bacterium
GCGGGATATTATCGCCGAGTGGATCAGCGAAGACCAGGCAGCCCGGGCTGGGCTGCGTGACCTCTTTGCCTTCCAGGGGGTCTTTCGCACAAAGGTTATCGTCGGCAAAGAGGCGGAAGGAAATAAGTACCGGGATTATTTTGAATGGGAGGAGCCGATACTCCAGGCCCCTTCCCATAGAATCCTGGCCATGAGGCGAGGGGAAAACGAAGGATTCCTGAACTTCACTGCCTTGCCTCCGGAACCCGAAGCCCTCTCCATCATCGAGCGCCTCTTCGTCAGGGGAGATAACGCCTGTTCCGCACAAGTCCGCTTGGCCGTCCAGGACAGCTACCCACGACTCCTCTTCCCTTCCATGGAAACTGAAATCCGCCTGGCCACAAAAAAGCGCGCCGATGAGGAAGCCATCCGGATTTTCGCAGGTAATCTCCGCCAGCTTTTAATGGCTTCCCCGCTCGGCCAGAAAAACGTCCTGGCCATCGACCCCGGCCTGCGAACGGGGTGCAAGGTCGTCTGCCTTGACCGGCAGGGGAAGCTTCTGCACAACGAAACGATTTTCCCCCTGCTCAACGAGAAAGGAAGGGAGGAATCCGCCCGAAGAGTTTTGCAGCTCTGCGCGGAGTTTCAGATCGAGGCTGTCGCTGTAGGCAACGGCACGGGAGGAAGGGAGACCGAAGCCTTCATCCGCAGCTTGCCGCTCCCCGGCGGGATCCCGGTGATCCTGGTCAACGAAAGCGGCGCCTCGGTCTATTCCGCTTCCAAATCTGCCCGGGAAGAGTTTCCAACTCACGATGTGACCGTGCGCGGCGCTGTCTCCATCGGGCGGCGGCTCATGGATCCGCTGGCCGAACTTGTGAAAATCGAACCCAAATCGATCGGGGTGGGCCAGTACCAGCACGACGTGGATCAGCCGGCTCTTAAGCTCAGTCTGGATGACGTTGTCGTAAGCTGCGTCAACGCCGTGGGGGTGGAAGTGAACACGGCCAGCACCCAGCTCCTAACCTACGTCTCCGGCCTGGGCCCACAGCTCGCCGCCAACATCCTCGTTCATCGGAACGAGAACGGCCCTTTCTCTTCCCGGGAGGAGTTGAGAAAGGTGCCGCGCCTCGGCCCCAAAGCCTTTGAGCAGGCTGCCGGTTTCCTGCGCATCCGGGAAGGAAAGAATCCGCTGGACGCCAGCGCCGTCCACCCGGAAAGCTATTCCATGGTGCAAGCCATGGCCGCG
>JASEHN010000704.1:1235-1576 GCA_030018715.1 Thermodesulfobacteriota bacterium
TGAAAGCATACACTAAAATATCTCTTACAAAGGGCCGGCCCGGCAAAGGAAAGAAAAGCAAGCTAACGAAATTCGTTGCCTAAAGCCGGAAAAATTGTTATGAAAGACTTCCTCCCGGAAAGCTATTCCATGGTGCAAGCCATGGCCGCGGACCTGGGCTGCACCGTGGAAGATCTTATGCGTGATGAGGTGCTCTGCAAGCAGATCGATCCTTCCAGGTATGTGACCGAGAAGACGGGCCTGCCGACCCTGAACGACATCTTGAAAGAGCTGGCCAAGCCGGGGCGAGACCCGCGGCAGGAATTCGAAGGCTTCCGCTTCGCCGAAGGGATTGAGAAGAT
>JASEHN010000705.1 GCA_030018715.1 Thermodesulfobacteriota bacterium
CGGCCATCTTTTTAGGGGTTATGATTATTTTTGGGGTCATTCCCGGCCCACTGGTATTTACGGAAAAGGCTGACATCATTTATAGTCTTTTCGTCGCCCTGATTCTGACTTCGTTTCTCCTCTTTTTGTTAGGGATGACAGTAGCCCGTCATCTTGCGGTGGTGACGCTTCTACCCAATGAGATTATTGTGCCGATGATTATGGTCATCAGTCTGCTTGGAAGCTTTGCGATTCGTAATTTGATGGCGGATATCATCATCAGCCTCGCGTTCGGGGTTCTGGGATATATTATGTTGCGAGGAAGATTCCCACTGGTGCCACTCCTTTTAGGACTGGTGCTTGGGGAAATGGTGGAGACTAATTACCATCGTGCGTTGATGATATCGGGTGGGTCCTATTCCATCTTTTTTTCCTCAACCATTTCTAAGGTGTTAATCATTTTGACCATTCTTTCTTTTGCGGCGCCCTATTTAGGGCCAGCCTGGGGGGCATTGATTCAAAAAATGAAAGGAGGAAAGAAAAATGTTTAAGAGATCAGCAACAGTATGGGTCATCGTCCTGATCAGTGGGCTACTTGTATTTTTCGCCATTCCATGTGCACAGAGCGCGGATTTTCCAAAAAAACCGGTTAAAATTATTACTACTGCCGCTGCGGGAGGTGGCGAAGATACAGAAGCCCGGGGGATCGCCCCCTATCTTGAGAAGCACTTAGGGGTGAATATCATGGTTGAAAATCAACCAGGAGCAGGCGGTAAGATTGCTTTCGAAAAATTCCAGAGGACAGAACCGGATGGCTATTCTCTCATCACCTATACCTTTCCCAAGAGCATCATTATTGAATATATGGATAAAGTGAACTATCGAACCAGGGATTATACTTCAATCTTCGCCTGGTCTCGTTCCAATCAACTCCTGGTGGGGCATGCCGACACCTGGAAAACCTTCGATGAATTTTTAAAAGCGGCCAAGGCGAAGACGCTTGCCGGAGGGCTTTCGGGAAGGGGTAGCACAACTCATCTTGCCGGACTGGTGGCAGTGGACGAGCTCGGGATCAAGGTCAACTGGGTGCCGTACGAAGGAGCTGCCGGCAGTGTGGCCGCCCTCGCCGGGAAACATCTCGATTTCACGATCTGTCTGGCCACCTCCGCCCTTCCTCTCATTCAGGCAGGAAAGTTAAGGCCCCTGCTCATGTTCAGCGATAAGCGGGATCCCTATTTCCCGGATGTTCCCATCCCGAAGGACCTGGGGTTTGATATTACATCCCTTCCGGCGATCCGTGGGGTGCAGGCGCCTCCCAATACTCCAGCCTCCATTGTGAAGGTATTGGAAGAAGCCTGTAGCAAAGCAATCAAAGACCCCGCTTTTGTCGAATTCGCAAAAAATAGAAAAATGGTTATTCATCCTTTACAGGCCCAGGAGTTTGGAAAGATTGTGGTGGAGGCTTATCCCAAAGTCGAAAAGTTCAAGGAGATGTTCAAGGAGTGAAATAAAACCTTCTTCTTTCTTTTAGGGAGGGTAGGGAGAGGATCCGGAAACCAAGGGTGCCGCAAAAGAAAGAATGGTCAGAAAGAT
>JASEHN010000098.1 GCA_030018715.1 Thermodesulfobacteriota bacterium
CGGCTTTCGCCGGAATGACAGAAAGACGCATTTTCAGACTTTTTACGAATTCATCAATAATAAGGGCAGGGCTTAGAAAACCCTGCCCTTGATCAGAGGGGGAGTGGAGGGAAGTGCTATTAAAGTGCCCCGATTTCTTTATAATATTTTAGCGCCCCGGGATGGAAGGGGATGCCGATGTCCATAGCCAGGTCTTTGGCTGTTACGCCCTTCATGTCTTTCACTATATCCCCAAGGCGGGGGAGATCTTTTACGATTGTTTTGGTGATTTTGTAAACCAGGTCATCGGGAAGTTTAGCGCTGATGATCAGATGGGTGAAGAACCCGAATGTGGGAACGTCGTAATCCACACCCTCATAAGTTCCTTTGGGAATCAGGCGCCGGATGTATCCAGCATTAAGTTTTTGCATTTCCTTGATCTTGTCGTCTGGCAGGCTGATCAGGCGAATTTTCCGGGCTGAAGCCAGGTCCATCACCGACGCGCCAGGAATCGTGGTGCAGAACAGCCACCCATCACAGTGCCCATCCTTCATCAGGGCTACGGTATCCGTGTAGCCGACATGTTGGACTTTGGACATGTCTTTGTAGGAGAGACCATGAATTTCCAGAACCTGGCGGGCGGCAAACTCCCCGGTAAAGCCTTTGGGGCCGGGCGAAATAACTTTTCCTTTCAGATCGGCCACGGATTTGATTCCCGATCCTTCCAGAACCACAATCTGGAAATACTGGGGATAGAGGTTGGCCAGTTGCCTCATGTTGGTCATCTTTTCCTTGAAAGGCGGCCGCCCATAAACCCCATCCACTCCCGAACTGGAGTTTGAGAAACCGATGTCGCATTTGCCTAATTCGATTGCTTCTACGTTAGCAACTCCCCCTCCAGGGGCGACGGCCAAGGTTACTCCAGGAATATCTCTCTGAACGGAATCGGCAATCGCTCCCCCTAAGGGATACCACGATCCTCCCATGGGCCCGGTCATCATCTTCAAGTCAATCTTCTGGGCAAAAGCTACTGAGCTTAACAGAAGAAAGGTTACGGCAAGACATAAGAAAATAATTTTAAATCTTTTCATGGTTTCCTCCTTTAATAGTGACAATAGTGTAGTGAGAATAGTGGATATTTTTTTAGATAGAAAAGATACCAAAAAAGGGAAATAATGGCAAGGGTTTTTTTGGGGGTATTTTTAGGGTAGTAGATGATTAATTATCCAGTCCATAAGGCCGTTGTATTATTTATTTTTTTCATAGCCCGTTCATTACTTTCCGGCAACTGTTGAGGATGGATAAAACCTCAAACGGTTCTTCGATTAAAGGAAAGGTAGGCACCCCTTTAGGCTCGAGAAAGGCCTTGGCCGCTTCCATGTGTTTTTTCTCCGCGGAGAAGGTCACATAGATCGGTTTCTCCGGATATTTGGCAGCCAATTCCACAATAAAATCAAGAGAGGGCACCCCGGTATCATCGGTAATCATTAAGATGGGAACCACGGCATCGATATTTGGATCTTGAAGAACAGCCTCCATTCCCTCCCTGTAGGCGAATTCAATCCCATGGTCATAAGCCGCAGGCCAGATATCCACGGGATTCCGCATGCGGATGTAAGGGGGGCTGATTTCCTGTAAACGCCGCCGTGTCGCCTCCTCAACCTCAGGGACTTCCAGACCCCAGAACTGGCGACATAAGTCGGTCATGACCACCAGCATGGCCCCCGACGGCGCAGAAAAACTCACGCGGTTACCCTTGGGAAGAGGCATTAAGGCTAAAGCTTTTGCGGCCAGGAAGAGGTGGGAGTATTTATAAACCCGGACGATGCCGGCCTGCTTCAAGGCCCCATCAATGAGGCGATCCTCCGCTGCCATGGCAGCCGTATGGGCTACTGCGGCGCGCGCTCCCTCCAATGTACTTCCCCCTTTCAGGAGGACTATAGGCTTTTTCTTAGTTACCTCACGGGCCATCTCGAGGAATCGTTTAGGCCTCTTAAAACTTTCCAGGTAGATGAAGATGGCTTTAGTCTCTGGATCCTCAGCGTAGTATTCAAGAACTTCAGTTTCATCCACATCCACCTTATTTCCGAATCCCACGACCCGCGCCACCCCAAAATTTTCTCCGGTGATAATGTATCGCATCGTGTGAGTGGCAAAATTGCCAGTCTGGGCGATGTAAGAAATATTTCCCCGGGGAATCTTACCGAGAGGAAAGAAGCTGGAAGTGAAGTTGTGCGGGGTGGACGTATGGCCCGATGTGTTGGGTCCAATAACTCGAACTCCTGTTTCGCGGATGGCTTTGATCAGTGCCTCTTGTAATTCTTCCCCTTTTTCATCCACCTCTGAGAAGCCTCCAGCCGCAAGAACAATCGCCTTGATCCCTCTGGCTGCGCACTCCCGAACGGCCTGGGGGTTGGCGCTGGCCGGGAGAATGATAATGGCCAAGTCGATTCCCTCCGGAAGGTCCTGAATAGAGTGGTTAACTTCCCTCCCCATGATCTCTCCACCTTTAGGATTCACCAGATAAATTTTTCCTGCGTACTCATTGGCCAGGATGTTACGAATCACATCATTTCCAGGTTTATGGGGAACAGCCGAAGCCCCGATAATAGCCACGCTTTTAGGCTCGAAGAATTTTTTCAGATCAACGCCCATGGTTTATTTTCTCCTTTTAAAATTTTCCCCCAGCGAAGGGAGAAAGAACAGAGATTGGGTCTGCTTTTATTTCCTTGTAGACAGACATTGAAGAAATAATCTATCATAAATTCAGTAAGGGGGACAATATTTTTGGTGATTTTCTTGCAGGCGGCCCTCGCCTTAGACAAGGAGTAAGTCTGGATGGCTGAGAAAAAGCGAACAACGAAAGAAATCTTGCAGGAGAAGTTGACGGGGGGGAAGCGTATCCCTCTGTATAATCCTGTCGCACTTAAAAGATTGTGTCAGGAGTTTGAGCAGTGGAGGAGCACAATGGTTGGGGAGGAAGATCGGAAGAACTGGTGCGTAACTCCCCATACCATTTTGGGCTCGGAGATTCCCCGAGAGATGCTCTATACGCCACTCAGCAATCCCGATTTCGACTATATGCAAGATTTGGGTCATTCAGGACAAGAGCCCTTTACCCGAGGAATCCATGCCAATATGTATCGGGGCCGAGAATTCACCATGCGTCAACTTACGGGTTTCGGGGGACCCGAGGAGACAAATCAAAGAATAAAATTCATGTTGACCCACGGGGGAACAGGGATCAATGTTCTTTTTGACTTGCCGACGATCCAAATGTATGACTCCGATGATCCCATGTCTAGAGGGCAAGTTGGCATGTCAGGAGTGGCGGTCGATTCGGTGGAAGATATGGATTTGATATTTAAAGACATCCCTCTCGACAAAGTAACGGTTTCGTTGGTGACTCATTACCCGTCCAACACGGCAATCCTATTCCCGATGTATTTGGCGCTGGCTGAGCGTAGAGGCATCCCCTGGGATAGACTGCGGGGAAGTGTACAGAATGACATCACTTTGGAAGAAGTCGTGCGCAGTGGCCCGGAATATATACCCCCTAAGGATTGCTTCCGGATCCAATGCGATAACATTGATTTCATCAGGCAGAATGTCCCGCTGTGGAACTTTGTCACGTATAATGGATACAATTTGCGGGAGTTTGGAACTTCCGGGGTGACGGAAATGGCCGTTGCTTTGGCCAATGCCATTGAGACTCTGGAAGAGATGATAAGAAGAGGGCAGGAGGTCGATTGGATAGCGGAGAGATTGGCTTTTTTCTGGTCTCCGGCAAGCGATTTTTTCGAAGAAGTTGCCCGCATAAGAGCGGTGAGAAGACTTTGGTACAAGATCATGAAATATAGGTTTAATACCCAGAGTCCCAGGTCTATGTGGATGAGATGTCATGTGCAGACATCCGGTGTTTCGCTGATGAGGGAAGAGCCCTTGAATAACATCATCAGGGCAGCTTACCATGCTTTGGCTTCCGTATTTGGGGGTGTGCAGTCTTTACATGTGGATTCTTATGATGAGGCTTATTCTGTGCCCACGGAAGAAGCGGCCTTACTATCGTTGCGAACCCAACAGATTATTCAGGCAGAGACTGGAGTTACAGAGGTGGTGGACCCCTTAGGGGGCTCTTTCTATGTAGAAGCCCTGACCAATGAAATTGAAATGAGAATTCTTGATGAGGTAGATGAAATTGAAAGGATCGGTGGTTATGTAACAGCATTAGAAAAGGGCTGGTTACATAAAAAGATTGCCGAATATTTTAATAATGAGAGGAAAATGATCGAGAAAGGCGTCATTAAATTAGTGGGCTATAATTTTTATAAAGCCCCCGTTGAGCTACCCCCCATTAATGTGTTTCGATATCCGGAGGGGGTGGAAGAGAAGCAGAAGGCGAGATTGGAAAAATTAAGAGAGAAAAGAGATATTGAAAAGGTCAATAGCGCTCTCCTCGCCCTGGAAGAGGCGTGCAAGAAGGGAAAGAACGTGATGCCTTATACCCTACAGTGTGCCAGAGTAGGTTGCTCGGAGGGAGAAATATTTAAAGTATTTAAACAAGCTTTCGGCCTATGGAAACCACCTGTCTTTTGGTAAAAGAAGTTAAAAAAATTGTCGATTCCTGGAGTAAATGTAGAGCCGGCACGGAGGTTGGAACGTAAGATGGTTGCTAAAATAAAAGTATTATTATCGAAACTTGGTTTAGATGTGCATAACAGGGGATTGATTACCGTAGCCAATGAATTGAGAGATGCGGGCATGGAAGTCATTTATATAGGGAATTCATTTCCAAAAGAGATCATCAAAACTGCTATCCAAGAAGATGTTGATGTTGTTGGAGTAAGTTCTCTGGGAGGGGCCCATCTCACTCTGGGTGGTGAGTTGATAGAAGAGGCGAAGAGAGAAGGAATCAAAGAGCGCCTGGCCTTTGTCATTGGAGGAGTTTTCCCACCCGCTGATGGGACGAAGCTAAAAGAAATTGGTTTTGATGGAATATTTATGCCCGGGGCGACCAGGGAAGAAATCGTAACATCTATCCGCCAGATCGTTTCCGCTAAAATGGATAATTCTCCTTGAATCTATCCTCCTTTAAAATTATCCTACGGACGCTTCCCGTGTATCATGCAATCAGCATAGAGAGGATTTGATAAAAAATGGATACCCTCAAAGGTCTGGCCAGAGCCAAGGAACTTTATTTAGATAGACGAAAGCGAGTGAAAGAGTTAAAAGCCCAGGGGAAAAAGGTTTTAGGCTATGTGTGTCTTTTTGCTCCGCCGGAAATCATGGCGGCCGCAGGGATCCTGCCTTATCGTTTGCGCGGCGACCTCAAGGAGCCAATCACCAAGGCCCATGATTTTGTGGAACCATTCGGTTGCCCATACATCCGCAACCTCTTCGATCAGGATCTCAAGGGAAATTATGACTTCTTGGATGGATTGATCATGTCCCACAGCTGTGATATGGTTCAACGCCTCTATGGAATCTGGACATTAAACACCAGGCCTTCCTTTAAATATTTTGTCAATGTCCCGCATACCCTCACACCCTGGTCCAAGGAATTTTTCAAAAGGGAACTAATCTTCTTTCGGGAAAAAATAGAGAATTTCTCCGGCAACAAAATCAGCAATGATCAACTGCAGAAGACCATCAAGGAATATAATACCAGCCGCGCTCTCTTACGGAAGCTTTACAGCTTGCGGAAGGAGAATCCACCTCTGCTCAGTGGCACTGAGGGTTTGCAGGTGTTAGTCGCCGGAATGGGTTTACCCGTTGAAGAATTCAATAATCTGTTGCAGGAAGTCATTGAAGAAGTAATGTCTCGTGGCCAAGGGCCCCCGAAAAAGACGGCCCGCCTGATGCTCTACGGAAGTGTATGCGATGACCTCAGCCTTATTCAGCTCATCGAAGAGGGCGATGCCTGCGTAGTCATCGATGATACCTGCATTGGAACCCGTAGCTTTAGGCATGACCTTCCGGAAACTCCCGACCCAATGGATGGATTGGTTACGGCCTACTTTGACTCCTTCCTATGCCCTCGGACAGATAGGGGGCCGGGAAGCGCACGATTTCGTTATATCGCTGATTTAGCAAAGGAATACAAAGCCGATGGACTCATCATGTATATTTACTCTTACTGTGATCCCCACAAATTCGATGCTCCTGATGTATCCATGAGTCTCAGGAAAGAAGGCCTGCCATCGCTCATCCTTGACGATGACTACTCCCTGACGAACTTAGCATCCATCCGCACCCGGATTCAAGCTTTTATCGAACTATTGAGCTAAGATATTCTTTGGGGAAGCCTGAAGGTCATCAATGGAGAAATAAAAGAAAGGGGCAATCATGAGTCATATAAATAGTGAAATGAGCCGGGCGGTCAAGTCAACAGAAACGGTTCGCAACATCAAAAAATACATCCCCAGCTTTTACGATCGAGGCCAGCGCCGGCAGCTCCCCGAAACTCAATTGGTTTGGAACATGCTCGGTACGGGCGCAGAGATTTTGCGGGCCTTTGACCTGGTGGGTGAATGGCCGGAGAATTACGGCACTTTGTGTGCGGCCCAAAAGGTGGCTATGGGTTTTTGCCAGGAAGCTGAGGCCGAAGGGTATAGTAATGAACTCTGCTCCTATGTCAGGAATACTCTGGGTTACTTACGCCGATGCCGTGATTCAGGGGAGGTTCCCCCTGAGGCTCCTCTGGATGGCATGGGAAACCCGAACTTGCTCTTGGGCTCGGCATTGATATGCGAGCCAAGGTATAAGTGGTTCCAGGCCATTGGGACCCACTTCCTTAACGTCCCCCAGTTCAATGATGACCCGGTAAGCCCTCCCTATGATGCTGATTTGGAAGATCCGCGCCTTGCCGAACATTACAAAACTCAGATACGGGCCACCCTTCTGGCTCAAATCAGTTTCTTGGAGCAACAAACCGGAAAGAAGCTGGACATGGGACGATTCAGCGAAATCATGAAAAATTCCCAGGAAGCCATGAAATACTGGTATCGGGTGCTGGAGCTGCGCAAGGCCGTTCCTTGCCCCATGGGTTCGGAGGACTATTTCACGGCCATCATTCCCTTCCTATATCTGGCGGGTGATCGAGAAGCCGTAGACTTTTACCAGGATCTCTATACAGAAATCAAGGATCGGGTAGACCGCGGCATCGGGGTTATCCCGGAAGAAAAATACCGGTTTGGCTGGCTGGGGATTCCTCCCTGGTTTAACATGGGGCTGTTCAATTATCTTCAAACCTTAGGTGCGGTAGTTTGCGTGGAATCTACTTACTATGTCGGGCAACCCGTAGAAGTGGACCTGCCCGATCCGCTGGAGAATTTGGTCGAACGGACCTGGAAGACAGCCCAATACAAGCAAAAGCAAGGGTCGGAAATCAATCCCGACATCTGCAACCCTGGGGTCTTCAGCCCCGGAGTAGGTGCAGGACTGGTCAAGCGGTGGGTTTTTGAGTATAAATTAGATGGAGCCATCGGCCACAGAACTCGCTCTTGCCGAGCGACAAGCATGGGCCAATTACACGTCAAAAACAAACTGGCCGAGATCGACGTGCCCATGCTTATCTTCGAAAGCGACATGGTGGACCCGCGGGCCTGGGCAGATGCTCAGGTCAAGATGAGGTTTCAAGGATTTCTGGAGACCATAGACGCCCGCAGAAGCAAGAAGTTTTCATAATGAAAGGAGGATGAGATGATTAAGAACCCCAATGAATGGCCTTCCCGGTATGACAATGATTACTTTCCTTCCCCGCAGGAACGCTATTGGTTTAAAGACTTGGAGACGATGGATCCATCCAGGAGAGATGAAATCATTCTTAAAAAGTTAAAAGCCCAAATCGCCTACGCCTATGAACGCGCTCCTTTCTACCGGAAGAAGTGGGAGGAATCTGGAATCCATCCCGACCAGGTAAAAAGCTTGGAGGATTTCACAAAGATCCCCCTCGTCTACAAGAATGAAATTCGGGAAGAACAGGCCAAAAATCCACCCTTCGGCAGTTATTTATGCATCCCCCCCCAAGAAGTCTTTCGCATCCACGGGACCTCTGGCACAACAGGAAAACCGACAGCTTTTGCCATCGGGAGAGATGATTGGGAACGAATCGGCAACGCTCACGCCCGAATTATGTGGGCCTTCGGGCTGAGGCCAGGTGATTCGGTTTTTATCGGCTCTTTTTTCAGCCTCTACCTGGGAAGCTGGGGAGCGTTGGCTGGAGCGGAGCGGCTGCGGCTAACCTGCTTCCCCTTTGGGGCTGGCTTGCCGGGACAAACCTTAATGGCTCTGAGGTGGATCAAGGACATCCAGCCTACGGCTTTCTACGGGACCCCATCTTTTGCTCTTTACCTTGCCGAAAGAGCTCGGGAGGAGGGATACGACCCGGCGAAAGATTTTAATTTCAAAATTATGTTCTTCTCGGGTGAACCTGGAGCTGGAATTCCCTCCACGAAGAAGAAAATCGAAGAAAACTTCAATTGTAAATGCCTTGATTCTGGCACCATGGCGGAAATGACCCCTTGGATGACTAATGGAGAATGCGAATTCCGCACAGGCATGCACTTATGGCAAGACATTGTCTATACTGAATTGTTGGACCCGGAGACTAAAAAAGTTGTGGATTATGGCCAAGAAGGAGTCCCGGTGTATACTCATCTGGAGAGAACGTCCCAGCCGATGATCAGGCTTTATTCTGCTGACCTGGCGACGTGGACGAATGAACCATGCCCCTGTGGAAGAACCTATCCCCGACTACCCAAAGGGGTTTATGGAAGGGTAGATGACATGTTTATCGTGCGGGGGGAGAACATCTATCCCAGCGGCGTGGAAGAAGCTCTGCGGGCCGTCAAGGGCCTTGGGG
>JASEHN010000099.1 GCA_030018715.1 Thermodesulfobacteriota bacterium
CAAGCGCCCATTACAGCTGCAATGTTAAAAAATAGATTGTCCGCCACTTCAATTATTCCTACTT
Organism: Thermodesulfobacteriota bacterium; assembly: GCA_030018715.1. Classification (GTDB taxonomy): domain Bacteria; phylum Desulfobacterota; class SM23-61; order SM23-61; family SM23-61; genus JAHJQK01. Next base: position 65 of record JASEHN010000099.1, read on the forward strand.
TTTTATATTCTATTTTTCTCTCCAGCAATGACAGGGGAATGCTCTGCCAGCCGTAAAAATAAGCTCCAATGCCTGCGGAGACAGCCAAGATAAAAAGCTCTTCGTGTCCATACCAGGAGACCAAAAAGGGCGAAATGGTCGTTCCAATTAACAACGCAGAAATTAACCCCAGTATTTGTTGTAAAGTAAAGGCAGTCTGAATCTCTTCTAATGATGGGTTTAAAGGAAGGCGGATAAAATGGGTTTTAATACCAAAATCTACTAACCCCCGCAATATGAGCAACAGAGTATAAGAAATAAAGTAAAGGCCAAGAATTTGGGGCCCCAATATGCGAGCCAGGATGATGCCTCCGAAAAAATTGATTAGAAATCCAGTAAGATGTCGAAAGAAAAGGGCTTTCCCCCCCTTTACCGCTGCTATTTTTATATCTATGAAAATTTCCGTTTTCATTCCTATTTGATTCTAAAAGCAAAATGGACTGGTTTAAATTAATGAGTCCGGGTTTTTAATTTTTCCGCTTCTTTTTCTTTTCGCTCACAGGGTCTGGGTAAACACCTTGTAATTCTTTTCCGCCAGGTCTATTTCGACTTAGCGTTTTGTAAATGACGAATTTGTTCAACGTTCCTGGCGTCAGTCTCTACACAGCCGCTGAATTCTGATAAATATCTAAGGATGAGATTGCCTGAGGCCGAAGAATTCACTTAATCACCTTCTGGGCAAGGTGGGCAATAAAATTAGCGCCCTCAGCATCCTCCTGGGCATTGACTTGTCTCCATAGGGAAAAGGGGGGAAGTCTGCTCTGGACTCTTGAATAAAGCGGAAGGTATCTCCTTAGTTTATTTGCCTGGTAAAGCCATTTCAGGCGCCGCTCCAAATGCCCGGAAACGTAATAAACCTTTACCATTTTGCGATTAAGCCAGGTTCTTCCTCAAGAAGGCTAAAAATTCTTCGATCTCTTTCCTAAACCTCTCAACAACTTTCTCAAATTTACCGACAAGATGATCAATCCTATCCCCTTTAAGCTCAAATCCATAGATATTTCTGAACAGATGCCGAAAGGCCGAATATTCATCCAGGTCTGCGGCAAGTTCATCAGAAATTACCCTTGGTCTTAGCCCTTCAATGGAAATGGTCATTCGGTAGAGCAGGCTTTTATGCCATTGCTCGGAATCATCATAGCCATCATTCAGTTCTATGGCAATTTTCTTAAAAATCCTTTCACAGCAGTTGTAAAAATCATGGAGAATTGAGCCCTTTGACCTCTGGAAGACGATATCTCTTTCTGGTTTTACTCTTTCAAGCTCTGCCCGAAGCTCCTGAAGGTTTTGCAACTCTTTCTCCATTCCAGAAATGATCCCAATCATTATCTCTTTCATGGGATTATTTTTCCTTCCTCTTCCACCCTGGTCTTGCTGCCCGCATCGAGCTCTTCCCAAGGCTTCAGATCAACATTAAAGCTGCTGGTCTTTATCAACAAAGCCAGGGCTTTAAAGAAAAAATCTTTTTTTAACCCTTTTATTACCAGATCAATATCGGAATGGGAATGGAATCCCCGTCCTTTAACCACCGACCCGATAAGGTATAGGGCTTCGAATTCATAGTTCTCCTTCAGGAGAGTCGAAAGTCTCTGGGCTTCCTTCCAGGCTGCCTCCCGCAGGATCAACTTCTGCGCTTCCCTTTTTTTTAATAAGGCAATATATCCTGTTTCCTTTTCCATATGGTCACCCATGAGACTTGATTTATGAAAATCTCTATTCAACCTTCCAACCTTTTACAAATTTCTTCTCTTTGATGATCTGGTAAAAAGTCGTCACTCCGGTGAAAACCGTCCGCCTGAGGCGGACGGCCTTCGCCAGAATGACAGAAAGATGCATTTTCAGACTTTTTACGATTTCATCCTATTTGTTTCTCGAAAGTTTCTTTCATTGCTGCCGCTCCATTGAGCTTTTCATCAATATGTGCTTAATATTTATCACTAAAATTCGAAATTTTCAAGGTTTTTATCAACGAGCAGGCTCTACGCTGGCACCTTCGATTTCCACTGCAACCGATCTTTTCAGAAGGTCCAGGGAGATAATCAGCCTTTCCCCGCCCTCCTTTTTCTTTAGCAAAAAACCTTCGCAGCCTTTCAAAGGACCGTCGACGACCAGAACAAGCTGTCCTTCTTTCAAATAGGGAAAAGGAGAAACGGCCGCCTTGCCATTTAAGATCTTTTTTATGGATTCGATCTGGGTTTCGGGGATAGGTGTAGGGCCGGTTTGATTTCCTAATATTTTCACCACGCCCGCGGTCTTTAAGATTTCCAGCCGCCGCCAGGAATTCAGGTTTTCGTACACAAAAAGATAACCGGGGAAAAGAGGTCTTTTTATTTTCTGCCGACGGTCTTTTCGCTTACTCCAGACTTCGATAAAGGGAAGGAAGGTATGAATGCGTTTTTCCTCTAACCGCCGGTAAACGACCTCTTCGTGGCGGCTTCGGGTATAAAGGCAATACCAGGATGCAGGATTATTTTCTATCCTCTTTGCAGGCAAGGTATTCTTTCAAAGATTCTTTCCAGGGCCTCATCTTCTGGTTCTGGCCCATGAGTTTTTCGAAACGGTGGCAGTCTAACACGGAATTAGCCGGACGTTTGGCCGGACGGGAAAGCTCCGTAGAGGAAATGGGAGTAAGCTGAACTTTCCGTTTCGCGGGGTTTCTCTCCTGTAGAATCTGCCGGGCGAACTCATACCAGGTGCAGGCCCCGGCATTGGTTACATGGAGAATCCCCGTGGCTTCTTTTTCCAATAATCCGCCGATGGCCCAGCTCAGGTCTTTAGTAAAGGTTGGGGCTCCTTTCTGGTCATTCACGATCCGGATTTCTTCCTGGCGCTCTGCCAGTCTGAGAATGGTATCGACAAAGTTTTTTCCGTGCCTCCCGAAAAGCCATTGCGTGCGAATGATCAGGTGGTTTTGTATAATTTTCTCGATGTATTGCTCCCCCTTAAGTTTTGAAAGCCCGTAAACATTCAAAGGATTTGGGGGGTCTTCTTCTCTATAGGGAGATAAAGAAGATCCATCGAAGACATAATCAGTGCTTAGATGAATCATCCTGGCCTTGTTGGCCGCACATCCTAAGGCTACGTTTCTTGCGCCCTCAGCATTAACGGAAAAGGCCATTGCCGGATTTGATTCGCATCCGTCAACATCGGTGTATGCCGCGGCATTGATTACAGCCTGCGGGCTATGCGTTTTGATTTCATTTTTTACCCGCTGAAGATCGGTAATGTCAAAATCGTCTATGTCCCGGCCGAAGACCTGGTGTTTCGCGGACAGGAAGGGGACGAGGTCTTTTCCCAGCATCCCCCGGGCTCCGAGTACCAGAACCTTCATGGCATTCGTTCCTGGTAATGTTTCTGGTAAAAATCCCGGTAGGCTCCGCTCTTAATTCTCCGCCACCATTCTTCATGCCTGAGGTACCACTGAACTGTCTGGGTAAGGCCTTCTTTTAGGGGGTAAGCCGGCGACCACCCCAGCTCCTTTTGCATCTTTGAAAAATCCACGGCATACCGGCGGTCGTGCCCCGGGCGGTCGGTTACATAACGTATAAGGGATTTCGGTTTTCCTAAAACATTGAGGATGGTCTCGGTAATCTCCAGGTTGGTCCTTTCCCCATCTCCCCCTATGTTATAGATCTCCCCTTCTTCCCCCTTTTCCAGGACCGCTAAAATAGCCCGGCAGTGATCTTCCACGTGAATCCAATCCCGGACATTCAATCCATCCCCATATACGGGCAAGGACTTATCCTCAAGGGCGTTGGTGATAAAAAGGGGAATCAGCTTTTCAGGGAATTGGTAAGGCCCATAATTATTGGAGCAGCGGGTGATGACGGCCGGGAACCCATAGGTCTGGAAATATGATCGCACCAGAAGATCGGCTGCGGCTTTGCTGGCCGAGTAGGGACTGTTGGGCGAAAGCTGGGTATCTTCCCGGAATCCGGGGGCATCAGGCGGGAGCGATCCATAGACTTCGTCTGTGGAGACCTGGATAAATTTTTTGATTTTATGACGCAAAGCAGCCTGGAGAAGAACCTGCACCCCCACTACATTCGTCTGAATGAAGAGATCCGGTTCATACAAACTCCGGTCAACGTGCGATTCGGCGGCAAAGTTGATAATGGCCTCTACTCCGCTTTGCAGAAGGCTTTCCACCAGCTTTCCGTCACATATGTCGCCGTGGATAAACTGGTAATCCTCATTATGGGCAAGGTTGGCTAAGTTCTCCAGGTTACCGGCGTAGGTCAATTTATCAAGATTGAGGATTTTATAATCAGACCGGTGGGTATTTTCAGGGCCGATTAAGAAATGAATAAAGTTGGAGCCGATGAACCCGGCCCCGCCAGTAACTAAGATTTTCATAATAAATTCCGTAAGTCGTAAGGCGTGAGGCGTAAGGGATTACAACTTACAACTCGCCACTTACCACTCCCTTCTTACAATCCTACCCGTCTTTACGGGACCAGTCGTAAGGAATTTCACTTCCATGGGGCTCTAAGCGATATTCGTCCGGATCTTTGTAGGAGTAAACTTCCGTTGGAATGTTGATCACGATAGCTTCGTTCTCGCTGATGCCTTTAAACCCATGGAAGACAAGCGGCGGTATCTGTAAAAGGATGGGATTGTGCTCACCCACGAAAAATTCGTTGATTTCCTTGTAGGTGGGAGAACCGTCCCGGCTGTCATATAAGACGACTTTCATCATCCCCTTGACGACCACAAAATTATCCGTTTGCTTCTTGTGGTAATGCCAGGCCTTTACTACTCCGGGGTAAGCGGTGGTCATATAAACCTGACCGAACTGTTTGAAGACTTCATCATCGGCCCGGAGCATCTCCATCAATCGCCCGCGCTCGTCGGGAATCACTTTGAGTTTTTTGATTTTCACGCCGGAAATCATAGAATCCCCTTAGCCACAGAGGGCACAGAGATCACAGAGTTTTAAAACCATGATTAAGAAAAAGTAAAGAATATGTCAAACGTCTAAAGTGATCAAGCTGCAGGCTACACTAAAGTTGAAAAAAGGAAATTCCTATACACTTAAATTATTCTCTGTGACCTCTGTGTTCTCTGTGGCGAAAAATTATTATAGTTTATTGGCGCCGGTCTGGGCTACCAAATTGCTGGCCCGCAGGAGGGAATCAAACGTTCCGGCATCCGTCCACCACCCTTCCAATATTTCATAGGTTAAATTGCCCCGGCGGATATATTCGTTATTTACATCCGTAATCTCCAATTCACCGCGGGCTGATGGCTTCAGGGTCTTTGTTATGTTGAAAACTGCAGAGTCATACATATAAATGCCGATCACCGCAAATTTCGAACGGGGAATTGCCGGCTTCTCTTCTATGCCGATGATTTTACCCCCCTTAATTTCCGCGACTCCAAAGCGCTGGGGATCGGGAACTTCCTTTAGCAAAATCTTGGCCCCGCTCTCCTGCTTTTCAAAATCCTTCACGGCTTTGCGAATATTATTTTCGATAACATTATCACCCAGGACAACACAGATTTTTTCCCGGTCCGAAAAATATTCCGCCAGGGACAAAGCAGCCGCAATTCCACCCTCCCCTTCCTGGTAGGTGTAGTTGATATGCTGCAGGCCGAATTCTTTTCCGTTCCCTAAAAGCCGGAGAAAGTCCCCGGCATTGTTTCCGCCGGTCACAATCAAGATATCCCGGATTCCCGCGTTGACCAGCGTCTGCAGCGGGTAATAAATCATAGGTTTGTCGTGAACGGGAAGGAGATGCTTGTTGGTGATCTTGGTCAGCGGGTAAAGCCTTGTTCCCAGCCCTCCCGCCAGAATAATACCTTTCATCTTTCCTCCTTCGTTGGCAAGTTGGATGGCTGCGTAAAAAGTCCTGCCAAGGGGGTAGAGCTTTTTACTTTGCCATATACTTTAACGAGATCAGCAACTCTGTTTAGTTTCAGCTTTCCCGGCTCAGAGTTCCTTAAAGGGACTCTCTCCCCCCACGCTGTAATTTGGAGCTTCTTTGGTAATGATCACATCGTGGACATGACTTTCTCGTAAACCGGCATTGGTAATGCGGGTGAATTTGCTTTTCTCTTTCAATTCTTCCAGGCTGCGACACCCCAGATAACCCATCCCCGCGCGCAATCCTCCCAGCAGTTGATAGACGCTCGAGGACAAGGGCCCTTTATAAGGGACACGCCCCTCGATTCCTTCGGGTACAAGTTTGATCTCTGATTCCACATCGTCTTGATAATATCGGTCTTTGCTTCCGCTTTTCATGGCCTCCAGGGAGCCCATTCCCCGGTACATCTTATAACTCCGCCCCTGGTAAAGGACCATCTCGCCCGGACTTTCATCTGTTCCGGCAAACAGGCTGCCGATCATCACCGTATCCGCTCCCGCAGCCAGGGCTTTGGTAACGTCGCCGGAAAATTTGATCCCCCCATCGGCGATTAGCGGGATGCCGTGCCGCCTGGCCACCCGGGCACTCTCCTGAATGGCGGTGATCTGCGGCACCCCCACCCCGGCAATCACTCGCGTTGTACAGATTGAACCCGGGCCAACCCCCACTTTTACGGCATCAGCCCCGGCTTTGATCAGAGCTTCAGTTCCTTCGGCCGTAGCTACGTTCCCGGCGATGAGCTGGCAATTCGGGAAAACCCCCTTTGTGTCCCGGATGGCTTCAATCACCCCTACGGAATGGCCATGGGCGGTGTCTATAACGATTACATCGGCGCCTGCTCTCAGCAAAGCCTCCACCCGGGCTTTCCGGTCCGCGGTAACACCTACCGCCGCCCCAACCCTAAGCCGCCCCAGGCTGTCTTTACAGGAATCGGGGTACTTAATGGTTTTCTCAATGTCCTTGATCGTAATCAATCCTTTGAGGTTATTGTTCTCGTCCACAACCAGGAGCTTCTCGATACGGTTTTTGTGCAAAAGGCGCTTGGATTCTTCCAGAGTTATGCCCACGGGGGCCGTAACCAGATTTTCCTTGGTCATAACTGCCGCAATGGGCTGGTCTAACTGAGTCTCAAAGCGTAAGTCTCGGTTGGTCAAAATCCCCAGAAGCTTTCCCTGGCGGGTCACGGGGACACCGGAAATGCGGTATCTCTTCATGATCTCCAGCGCTTCATAAATTTTCCGATCCGGATCCATTGTAATGGGATCGACGATCATACCGCTTTCCGATTTCTTCACTTTGTCCACTTCGGCTGCCTGGGCATTAATGGACATGTTGCGATGGATGATTCCGATGCCCCCCTCCCGGGCCATAGTAATGGCTGTCTGGGCTTCGGTTACGGTATCCATGGCTGCGCTGATTAGCGGTATATTCAGGCGGATGGTTCTGGTTAAATTAGTCGATATGTCCACGTCGCGGGGTAGGACCGCAGACTCGGACGGAATTAGGAGAACATCGTCAAATGTAAGGCTCTCGGTAAATTTCTCGGTAACCATCTTCCACTCCTTGTCGCTTGGAAAATAGCTTTCCAATACTTTATTATGGCCACCCTTTGATGTCAAGGATGGAAAAAAATATGTATGCCCCAAGTGGAAGGGTGATGGTGCCTCCGCGGGGATTAGGCCTTTTCAGCGGGCTTAAGCATTGTTTATGCAGGGGAAGAACGGGTCATTTATCCTTTACTTTTTCTTTATAATGGTTTTAAAAACTCTGTGATCTCTGTGGCAAATTCATCCGGGAGCACCTATTTATTATTTTTCCTTTAACGCTTTTTCTATCCACTGTAAATAATCCTTTTCTCCTCCATCCACTTTTAAAAAAATTATTTCAGGAACCTCATAACTGTGAATATTTTTAATTTCATTAATTAATCTTTTTAACTTGCCCTCAACCGTCTTAATGAAAAGCATCGCCTCTTTTTCCTGACACAGCTTCCCTTCCCAGTAAAAGAAAGATTTTACTCGAGGGATTACATTGACGCAGGCCGCCACCTTTTTTTCAACGAGGTGTTGGGCAATTTTCCCTCCTTCCTTTTCTGAGCTCGCTGTTGAAATTACTACGATAGCCTTCTTAGACATCTGTTCCTCCCCGAAAGGCTTTTTTATTTTGTCCTCTTATTCTTGCGGGTTCCCTCTGCCGCCAGTCCCTTTAGATAGACTTTCATAAGTATTTTTCTAATCTCGGGGTCTTTGACCTGGGACACTTCTTTTTCAATCCGTTCCCTGTCGGGCTCGCTTACAGTCACTATATCGCCGCCGTTATTTTCCCTTTTTTTCTCATCTGCCTGTTTTAAATGCTCAATCTCCCCGAAGAAAAAACGAAGATCCTGTAAAAAATCACTCCCTGTTCGTTCATTCAGCTTTTTAATAATCAATTCTTTCATGAAATGAAGCTGTTGCATCCACACTGAATTAGATACCGTAACATATAAAACCCGGTTTTTTACTCTGATGGGTTGGGTTCTCGTGGCCACGGCATCCCCGACTACTGCTTCCCATATATCTAAAATTTTCTGTTCTTCCAGCTTGCCTTTTAAACCGTTATCCCGGAAATAAATTTTTAAAACTTCACCCAAGCTCACTGGCTTCTTGGTTTGTTTCCTCATATCTTAACCTTCTGGGTTAACAAATAAATGAACAAAAGCAACATCGCCGTAAAGGTTTTATTAGGAACGTCTTAAATAATGCAAGTTAACAACTCAAAAACTGATCTTTACCCGCATGTCAACTTTCTTTTACCGTTCCTTATACTTGATGAACTCGTAAAAAGTCTGAAAATGCCCTTTTCCGTCATTCCGGCGGAAG
>JASEHN010000100.1 GCA_030018715.1 Thermodesulfobacteriota bacterium
TTCGCCCTGAAAATGACAATCCCTTGCCTTCAAACCGAATTCTTCAATTGCCTCCATTCATGTAAATGCAACCTACCCCAAAACTCCAGGTATAAATTTTCTTCTGTATTCTGTATTCTGAATTCTGACTTCTGACTTCTGTATTCTGTATTCTTTTCTCTTACTTTATATCCGCATGATAGCTCTGCAAAGACCTGGCCCGGCCATGGCCTTTTCGGACGGCCGCAATTCCCCTGGCAGCCGCTACAGCCGCGGCAATGGTGGTGATGTAAGGTATCTTATGCTTAATGGCCGCCTTTCTTATGTAAGAATCATCGTACGTGCCCAGCCTGCCGATGGGGGTGTTGATGACCAGGTTAATTTCCCCGTTCTTTATCCCGTCGACAATGTTGGGCCGGCCTTCGTGCATTTTGAGGATGAGCTCGGATTCCAGGCCGTATTGGCTCAGGAATCGACGGGTTCCGTTGGTGGCCTTGATTTTAAAACCGAGCCTTTGGAACTCCCGGGCCACTTCCAGGGCGCCCCCCTTTTCTTGCGGATTAACGGTAATCAGAACCGTTCCCTGAACCGGAAGCAATGGCTGGACAGCTTCTTCCGCTTTAAAAAAGGCCAGTCCGAAGGAATCCGCCAGTCCTAGAACTTCTCCGGTGGAGCGCATCTCCGGCCCCAGTACCGGGTCAACTTCCGGGAACATGTTGAAAGGAAACACCGCTTCCTTTACGCCAAAATGGGGAACAAACTTAGGTTTGAGGTTCAACTGAGAAAGTTTTTTGCCCAGAATGATCTGGGTGGCCAGGGTGGCCATGGAGATGTTGCATACTTTGGAAACAAGAGGAACGGTCCGGGAAGCCCGAGGATTCGCTTCGAGAATGTAAACCACGTCATTGGCGATGGCGTACTGAATGTTCATCAAACCCACCACTTTGAATTCTATGGCAACCTTCCTGGTGTATTCATAAATGGTTTCGAGATGCCGGGGAGGGATGCTGATCGGCGGAATCACACAGGCCGAATCACCGGAATGAATGCCGGCCAGCTCAATATGCTCCATGACCGCCGGAACAAAGGCATCGGTTCCGTCGGCGATGGCGTCTGCTTCGGTCTCAATGGCATTTTCCAGGAATTTATCGATGAGAATCGGGCGCTCAGGAGTAACCCCCACGGCCGCAGCCACATAACGCCTGAGCATCTCTTCATCATACACCACCTCCATCCCCCGTCCGCCAAGAACATAGGACGGTCTGACCATCAAAGGGTAACCGATCCGCCGGGCAATCTGTATGGCTTCTTCCAGGGTACCGGCCATGCCGGACTCAGGCATGGGAATGCCTAGACGCTCCATCATCTGGCGGAACCGGTCCCGGTCTTCGGCAAGGTCGATGGTTTCCGGCGACGTGCCGATGATCTTTACCCCTGCCCGGGCCAGCTCACCGGCGATATTGAGGGGAGTCTGACCGCCAAATTGCGCAATGACCCCTTCGGGCTTTTCTTTTTCGTAAATGCTCAACACATCTTCCACGGTTAAGGGTTCGAAATAAAGTTTATCGGCGGTGTCATAATCTGTGGAAACCGTCTCCGGATTGCAGTTGACCATGATGGATTCATAGCCCTCATCCCGCAGGGCAAAGGCGGCGTGGACACAGCAATAATCAAACTCAATCCCCTGGCCAACGCGGTTGGGCCCGCCCCCCAGGACCATGATCTTCCGCCGATTGCTGACTTTAATTTTATCGGGTCCGTTAAAAGTTGAATAATAGTAGGCGGCATTATCAACCCCGCTCACCGAGATGGAATCAAAGCTCTGGCGGATGGATAATTTTAGGCGATTCTCGCGGATTTCCTTTTCCGGGATGTTGAGGAGCAGGGACAGGTAACGGTCTGAAAACCCATCCTTCTTGGCTTGCCTTAAGAGATCTTCGGGCAGACTTTTCCCCCTGTTAAGAAGGATTTTTTCTTCCAGCTCAACCAGTTCCTTCATCTGTTCGATGAACCAAGGTTTGATGTAAGTTTTCTTATGCAAAGACTCGACACTGGCCCCTTTTCTTAAGGCTTCATACATGATAAATTGACGTTCACTCGAAGGCTCCACGAACAGATCCATGAGTTCATCGAGTGTTTTTTTGTTAAAATCTTTGGCAAACCCGAGGCCATAGCGGCCCTTCTCCAGAGAGCGGATGGCCTTCTGTAAAGCTTCTTTGTAGGTCTTGCCGATAGACATGACCTCGCCAACAGCGCGCATCTGCGTGCCAAGTTTGTCCAGGGCGCCCGGAAATTTTTCGAAGTCCCAGCGGGGGAACTTGACCACCACGTAGTCGCCCGACGGCGTGTAGCGATCAAGCGTTCCCTCCCGCCAGTAGGGTATTTCGTCCAGGGTCAATCCAGCAGCTAACATGGAAGAAATCAAGGCAATCGGAAACCCCGTGGCTTTTGAAGCCAGAGCTGAAGAACGCGAGGTGCGGGGGTTGATTTCGATGACCACTACCCGGCCGGTTTCGGGGTGGTGGGCAAACTGGATGTTGGTTCCGCCGATCACCTGGATGGCTTCGACAATGTCATAAGAATATTTCTGTAACTTTCTCTGGAGTTCAGGGGCGATGGTGAGCATGGGGGCCGTGCAAAAAGAGTCCCCCGTATGAACGCCCATAGCATCCACATTCTCGATGAAACAGACGGTAATCATCTTGTTTTTGGCGTCCCGGACTACCTCAAGCTCTAATTCTTCCCAGCCCAGAACTGACTCCTCAACCAGAATCTGCCCAATGAGGCTTGCCGATAAACCACGGCTGGCCACGGTGCGCAGCTCTTCAAGGTTGTAAACCAACCCGCCCCCTGTTCCTCCCATGGTATAGGCGGGACGGATTACTACCGGGTAGCCAAGCTGGACCGCGATCTTTTCGGCCTCTTCCACGCTGTAAGCCGGAGCGCTCCTGGGCATTTCAATGCCCAGACCATTCATGGTTTCCTTGAAAGCAATGCGGTCCTCGCCGCGCTCGATGGCATCCACCCGCACCCCGATTACCTTGACGCCGTATTTATCAAGCACGCCCGCCCGGGCAAGCTCCGAGGTAAGGTTCAGTCCGGTTTGACCTCCGAGGTTGGGCAGGACTGCATCCGGCCGTTCATTTTCAATAATCTCTGTCAAGGATTGGAGGTTAAGAGGCTCGATATAAGTGGCATCGGCCATCCCCGGGTCGGTCATGATGGTTGCCGGGTTGGAATTCACCAGTACAATCTCATAGCCAAGCTTCCTTAAAGCCTTGCAAGCCTGGGTACCCGAGTAATCGAACTCGCAGGCCTGGCCGATTACTATAGGGCCGGAGCCAATAATCATTATTTTTTTAAGGTCATCCCGCTTGGGCATATAATTTCCTTTCTTTTTCTCCCAATTATTCCCTGGGCTTCGTTTGCAACAAGGTGGATTATTAAAGGAAGGATCTTCTGTGTCAAGGGAAAAAGTTTCTCCGCCCCCCTTCACTTTACAAAATTCCTATTCGTGGCCGGGGGTTCGGGGCGATGAGCCCGCCTTAGGCGGGGCAGCAAAGGAATTCAGGGTGTATTTTCTTCATTTTTGAACATAAATAACTGCGGACCGGGTTAATTTTTTTTCAACCTCTGGGCCCAACTGATTAAGCCTTCCAGCAACTCTTTCATTTTCTCTTTAGTCTTTTGATCGGTCAGCGTGCCGCTTTGATCGAATTTTTCATTGGCAAAAGGCACCATAACTTCCGGTTGGTTCAGGGCATACATGTTGAGCCAGACGAAGCTCTGGCGCAGATGATATTGCGCTCTGGCCGTTCCTAACATACCGATGGAAGCCCCCATCAAGGCCACCGGTTTCCCTTCTAAGGCATTATCCCCATAGGGCCGGGAAGCCCAGTCGATAGCATTTTTCAGAACACCGGGGATCGAGTAATTATATTCCGGCGTGACAATAAGAATCGCCTCCGCGGCCCGGATTTTGGCTTTGAATTCTTTTACTTTATCCGGCGGTTGGTTTTCCAGGTCCTGATTGAAAGGCGGAATCCCTTCCAGGTCGAAGATCTCCAGCTCAACATCCCGGGGAACCAATTCCTTAGCGGCCCTGAGGAGGGATCGATTATAAGAGCCTTTTCTTAAACTGCCGGCAAAACCAAGGATAGAAATTTTTTGTCCATTTTTTTACCATCCTTTCTTTGAATTAAAATTAGCCACAGAGTGCACAGAGATCACAGAGTTTTAAACCAATGATTAAGAAAAAGTAAAGAATAAGTGTTAAAAGTCTAAAGTGATTAAGCTGCAGGCTACACTAAAGTTGAAAAAAGGAAATTCCTATACAATTGAATTATTTCCGCTTAGGATTTTACGCCAAAGCATCTTTAAACAATTGGGACAAAGCTTCCAGCCCTTTAATTACATTATCCCCCAAATGAACGCGTATGACCCGCCGGCCATGCTTTTGCAGAGCTTCCAGGTCCCCTAATGCCTGAGCGTTTTTAAAAAGCCCAAAAGTGTAAGGGGCGCCAGGGATGGGAGCGTCCGCCGCATCGTCGGCAGTCAATTGCAGAAACAGACCCGTGTTCGGTCCCCCCTTATGAAACTGGCCGGTAGAATGCAAAAAGCGGGGGCCATAACCCAGGGTTGTGGCCAAACCCAGCCGGTCGCGCAAGCGCTTGCGGATGCTTTGCAGGGCCTGGGTGACCGGCGGCTCTTCGGACAAGTACGCTTGCAGCGCGAAGAAATCGCCCGGCCGCGCCTTGGCCAAAAATGTTTTAAGCAGGTCTTTTACATTCCGGGCTTTTTCCTCCGTATAAAAGCTAAGAGGGCCTTCTATTAAAGCGGCGGCCACCTCAGGCAATTTCCCATCCTTCCGGACCAGATCAAGCAAGCGGTTTGTATTGTCCTTGCTCTCCTGAACATTTGGCTGGTCAAAAGGGTTAATTCTCAGGATAGCACCCGCAGTGGCCGTGGCCATCTCCCAGCGGAAGAATTCCTGGGCCAAATCCAGGCGGTCATCAATTCGGATAGATACACAAGGCTGGCCGGCTTTTTTAATCTCTCCAACAAACTGTTCAAGGTCCTCGTCAACTTCATCTTTCAGCCGTATATGGACGAATAACCGGTCCTCCCCATATTCCGCAGGGGCGCCGAGCGGTTCATTGTCCACGGGCAAAATCCCTTTACCCTCTTTGCCCGTGCTTTCGGCGATAAGCTGTTCCACCCACAACCCAAAACTGGCTATGGATTCCGGCATCAATAAAGTTAACTTGTCCCGCCCGCGGAGAGATAGTTCACCCATCACTACGCCCAGGACTACTCCGGGATTTTCCTGAACCGGCACAGAAGGGCCACAGGCCCGGATCATTTGCCCGGCGCGAGAAAGCAGCTCCGCCGCGTTGATCCCCATCAGGGCCACAGGCAGCAGTCCAAAAAGGGAAAGGGCAGAGTACCGTCCGCCAATGTCCTTGAACCCTGGGAAAATCCGGCGGAAGCCGCGCTCCTTAGCTAATTTCATCAGGGGGGTGCCCGGGTCGGTGATGGCCGCAAAGTTATCCCCGGCTCGACTGCCTTTGAGCGCTTTGACCTTGGCGTAAAAATATTCACCAAAAGCAAAGGGTTCGGCAGTCGTCCCCGATTTGCTGGCATTGATAAATAGAGTTTCCCTTATGGGAATTTCTTCTTCTATTTTGAGGATGGTGGCCGGGTCGGTAGTATCCAGGACAGTAAGGGGGAGGCCTTCGGCGATCCGCGGGAATATCCTTTGAAAGGTTAAAGGCGCCAAACTGCTGCCGCCCATGCCCATATGCACCACATGGCGGAAGCCGGCGGCTCGCACTTCAACTACGAAATTTAAAAAGTCATGCAGGCTGTCTTCCATTTTTCCGGGCACATGCAGCCAGCCTAAAGCGTTACGAATCGCCTCCTGGTTCTCCTGGTCTGCTTTCCAAAGACCGGGGTCTTTCCGCCAGAGACGTAGCCCGAATTGCTCCCCTTCCAGTTGGCGGATTCGCTCCTTGACCGCCGTAATATAACCGCCTATATTCAGCATTTGTCCTGACACGGAATTTTCTTTCATTTCCCTTTCCCTTCATTTTCGCCGAATCAGTGAGCGTCCAACACTCTATCTAAAGTCTAAATTTAAGAAGATGAATCTTGCCGGTATCGACTTCAATTAATTGCAATCGAAGCTGTTTTGCCGAGGGAGCTTCTCCCGGAAAGAAAATAATGCCATGGGCCAGGTTTTTAGGGTTTACGGCTTTGTTTTCCAAAGATTTCCGGTTCAAATCATTGACAATCGCTCGCCTGGCATCATCCGAGGCAAGTCCTTTGGTCCCCCCTAAAGTGGCTCCGGCAGCGGCCCCTACCGCTACGCCTTTACCTATTGCGCTGCCCACGTCTTGCCCCGTTACGATCCCAACAGCCGCCCCGATGATCGCCCCGGCCGTAGCCCCCAGAAACCCGGAATAGGCCCCTTCTTTAAAAATCTCTTTGGTCTGGGCATACTTGGTAGCCCGCTCATAAGCTATTTTGTCGGCGAGAATGGGCCAAATATTTCCGGCTTCATCCTCCAGGAAGGTCTGTTCCGCGACGATTTTCAACGAAGACGGTCCCTGATTGTCAAAGACTACTTGGACCGGAAGCATCCCCGCTCCCCGGACGTTAAATCCGAAAGCCTCTTCCGCTTTTTTGGGGTCCGCATAAGCCTGGGCGGCCACTACTGCTCCGGCTACTTCGGTAGCATTTTCATAGGAAGCCGGCGCCCTGAAGGGCAACGGCCTGGCTTTATAACTGGTGGCGCAGGCAGATGTAAAAATAAGAATCACGGTGATGGCCAATAAAATTTTTATTTTTTTTACTCTCATAGAATTTTCCTCCTTGACCTTCTTGACCTTTGGGAGTCAATTTCAAATCGCTGTTACCCTTTTTTAAGATGCGGAATCCTGTCAGTTGGTTCCTTAATTTCTGGCACTGGCACCCATTTGGGTTAATAAGTGGGCAATTATTTCCCGCCACCGGCAAAGGACTTCTTAGAACAAAGAGGCAACCTGGGAGATCTTTTCCGGCTGTCCAAGCAAAACAAGAAGGTCATCCTCAAGAAACTGTATTTCCGGATCCGGGTTGTAGATTAATTCCAGGCCACGGCGAATCGCCAGAACGGTTACGCCGAACTTTTTCCTTATGGCTATCTGGGCTAACGTCTTCCCGAGCATGGAAGATTTCTTTCCTACCCGGAGCGATACAATCTCAAAATCCGGCAAGCAATGGGTGATATTCATGCAGGAGGATGCCTCCCTGGAGATAGTCCGAAACATCCCGTAATTTTCCGAACGAACCTCGTGGATAAATTTCTCGATCTCCTCTTTAGGCTGAAGGTATTTCCCTAAAACCCTGGTAAAAATTTCCACGGATGTTTCAAATTCTTCAGGAATCACCTCGTTTGCCCCCAAATCATAAAGGGGCCCCATTTCCCTGAGAAAGCGCGTGCGCACAATGATATGAACTTTGCGGTTCAGCCTTCTGGCCAGTTCGGTAATCCTGCGGGTGGCCGTGGGGTCATTTATCACAGATACCACCACCCTCGCTTCTTTCAGCCGGGCGTGCTTCAGAACAGCCTCTTGAGTGGCATCCCCGTAATATATCGGTTCTCCTTTTGCTTTCTCTTCTCTTACCGCCTGGGGGTTCATTTCGATAATTACGTAAGGAATTCCGCTTACCCGGGCAGCTCTGGCCAGGTTTCGGCCATTAATCCCGAATCCAATTATTATTAGATGGTCTTTCTCGTGCACCCGGCTGTCATCTTTCAAGGGATAAGAGCCTCTTTTCAACCTTCGGGGTAATGGCAAACGCAGGAAATTATCTGCAAAGGAAGGCGCAACAGCCATTACAAAAGGAGTCGCCGCCATCGTTAACACTGAAACAGCCAGAAACATTTGATACAGCGTTGGGGTAAGCAAACCGTATTCGACTCCGGCCCTGGATAGAATAAAGGAAAATTCACCCACCTGACTTAAGGCCATCCCTATTAAAACCACTGTGCGCAAAGGCAATCCCGTGAAAGCCACCGCCAAGCCGGCGATGAGAGTCTTTAGCAGTAAAACTCCCACAGCAATCAGACCGATGTACTCCGGCTGCTTTAACAGGAAATTGAAGTCGAGCAGCATTCCCACAGAAACAAAAAAGAAACTGGTGAAAACATCCCGAAAAGGTATAAAGTTCCCGATAATCTCATGACTGTATTCCGATTCGGAAATGATCAGTCCGGCTAAGAAAGCGCCTAAGGCAAGTGATAACCCCGCCTTGTGAGTGGCCCAGGCGATTAAAAGGCAGATGACCACCACGCTCAGCAAAAATAATTCCCTGATCCGCGTCTTAGCCACCTGGAATAATATCCATGGCACAATCCACTTTGAAGCGATGATTACCAAAAGGACAATCCCCACCCCTTCGGCCATAAAAATCAGCAAGGCCTGGCCTAAATTCCCGGTCGTACCAGCCAGCAAAGGCGTAAACAGCATCATGGGGACTACGATGATATCCTGAAAAATCAGGATGCCCAGGGTTGCTTGCCCGTGGGGGCTTTCTACTTCAGCTTTTTCCTGGAGAATTTTCATTACGATGGCCGTACTGCTGAGAGATACGAGAAACCCTATAAAAACGGCTTCCGCAGCCGGGCGGCCCAGTGCCCGGACTATGATCAGGGTGGCCGCAAAGGTTAAGAGGACCTGGGAAAAACCGGCGATAAAAACTAATTTGCGAATTTTCCACAGGTTCCTTAGGGAAAATTCCAGGCCGATGATGAAGAGCAATAATACCACGCCGACTTCAGCCAAAATTTCAATCGCATCTACAG